>JAGWUF010000005.1 GCA_028868545.1 Lysobacteraceae bacterium
CCCTGCCGCCCGCTGATCTGGCAGAACGGCAGCCTGCACTGCATCACCATGCAATTGCCGGAGGGTCTGGTCTGATGTCCAGGTACAGCAAGCTTCCCGTCGCGCTGGTGCAGGAGCGCAACCACGGCGACGCCGAAGCCAACCTCGCGGTGATCGAAACCCGCGTGGCCGAGGCCGCCAACTCCGGCGCGAAACTCGTCCTGCTGCAGGAACTGCACAACGGCGCGTACTTCTGCCAGCACGAGTCGGTGGACGAATTCGACCTGGCCGAACCGATCCCCGGCCCCTCGACCGCGCGCCTGGCGGCGCTGGCGAAACGGCACGGCGTGGTGCTGGTGAGTTCGCTGTTCGAAAAGCGCGCCACCGGGCTGTACCACAACACCGCGGTGGTCTATGAGACCGATGGCAGCATCGCCGGCAAGTACCGCAAGATGCACATCCCGGACGACCCGGGCTTCTACGAGAAGTTCTACTTCACGCCGGGCGACCTTGGCTTCAACCCCATCGACACCTCGGTGGGCCGCCTCGGCGTGCTGGTGTGCTGGGACCAGTGGTATCCGGAAGGCGCGCGGCTGATGGCGCTGGCCGGCGCCGAACTGCTGCTGTATCCCACCGCGATCGGCTGGGATCCGGATGATGCGCAGGACGAGAAAACCCGCCAGCGCGATGCATGGGTGTTGTCGCATCGCGGCCATGCCGTGGCCAACGGCCTGCCGGTGCTGTCGTGCAACCGCGTCGGCCACGAACCCTCGCCACTGGGCGCGTCCGGCATCGACTTCTGGGGCAACAGCCATGTGCTTGGCCCGCAGGGCGAATTCATCGCCGAAGCCGGCACCGAGCCGACCCTGTTGCTGGCCGAGGTGGACATGCAGCGCAGCGAGCACGTGCGGCGGATCTGGCCATTCCTGCGCGACCGCCGCATTGATGCCTATGGCGATCTGGTGAAGCGCTACCGTGACTGACATTTCCGCAGCGGCACCCCACTTCAGCGACCAGCCCGTCATCGAACTCGAACGCGACGGCGTCCACTACACCCTGCTGGGCACCGCGCATGTCTCGAAAGCCAGCGTCGATGCGGTGCTGGCCGCAATCGACAGCGGCCGCTTCGATGCGGTGGCGGTGGAACTGGATGAGCAGCGCCACAAGGCCCTGACCCAGCCGGACGCGATGGCGCAACTCGACCTGGTCAAGGTCATCCGCGAGAAGAAGGTGGCACCGTTTGCCGCCAACCTGGCGCTGGCTGCCTACCAGCGGCGGTTGGCCGACCAGATGGGCATCGAGCCCGGAGCGGAACTCAAGGCCGCCGCCAGCGAAACCGTGGCGCGCGGCTTGTCGCTGCAATTGATCGACCGCGACGTCGGCATCACCTTCCGCCGCATCCTGCAGGGCCTGCGCTGGTGGGACCGGATGAAGCTCAGCAGCGGGGTCGTCGCCAGCCTGTTCAGCCACGACGACGTGTCCACCGACGACATCGAGCGGCTCAAGGAAGGCGACATGCTGGAAGCGAGCTTCGGCGAATTCGCCCAGCAAACGCCCACCCTGTTCGCCACCCTGATCGACGAACGCGACCAGTACATGGCGGCGAAGCTGCGCGAGCGCGGCGACGGTGCCAAACACGTGCTGGCGGTGGTCGGGGCCGGCCATCTGAAAGGCATGGCGCGGTATCTGGCCGAAAGCCGGGAACCGCCGGCCGCCGTCACCGAACGGCTGGTCACGCTGCATGAAAAACGCAACATCCCGTGGATCACCCTGACTCTGCTGGCCTTGGTGTTCGGCGGCATTGCGTGGGGCTATTACCACGGCGGCCGCGATCTTGGCCGCGACCTGCTGCTGCAATGGGTGGCCTGGACCTGCGGGCTCACCGCGGTGGGCGCGCTGCTGGCCGGCGCCAACCCCCTGAGCCTGCTGGCCGGCACGCTGGCCGCCCCGTTCAAGCCGTTCCGCCCCGGCCTGCCCTCGGGCATGTTCAGTGCGCTGGCCGAAGTGCGTCTGCGCAAACCGGCCTATCCGGATTTCCTGGCCTTGCGCGACGACGCCCAGACCCTGCGCGGCTGGTACCGCAACCGGGTCACCCGGGTGGTGCTGGTGTTCATGCTGACCAACCTCGGCACGATTGCCGGCGAATGGATGGCCGGCGCGCGCATCCTGGGCAAGTTGTTGCACTGAACGCCACGCTGCGAAGCCGGGCAACCGCCGGCTTGCACGCCAATGCGGTTTATTCCGGCCGCATGTACGGGAACAGCAGCACGTCGCGGATCGAGCTGGAGCCGGTCAGCAGCATCACGAAGCGGTCGATGCCCACGCCCAGCCCGCCGGTGGGGGCCAGGCCCGTTTCCAGCGCGCGGATGTAGTCGGCGTCGTAGTGCATGGCCTCGTCGTCGCCGGCGTCCTTCGCCTCGACCTGGGCGCGGAAGCGCGCGGCCTGATCTTCCGGATCGTTCAATTCCGAGAACCCGTTGGCCAGCTCCTTGCCGCCGACGAACAGCTCGAAGCGGTCGGTGATACCGGGCTCGCTGTCGGATTCGCGCGCCAGCGGGCTGACTTCCACCGGGTAGTGGGTGATGAAAGTCGGCTGGATCAGGCCGGTTTCGACGGTCTTCTCGAAGATTTCCAGCAGCAGCTTGCCCCAGCCGTAGCCGGGCTTGACCGGAATCTTCAGGCGCACGCAGTGCGCGGCCAGCGCCTCGCGGTCGCGGCAATCGGCCACCGAAATCTCCGGGTTCAGCTCGCGCACCGCCTCCTCCAGCTTCCAGCGGCGGAATGCCGGGCCAAGGTCGATGCCGTGGCCGTCCCATTCGAACACCGTGGTGCCCATCGCCTCGCGCGCGACGTCGCGCATCATCGCCTCGGTCAGATCCATCACCTCGGTGTACGTGGCGTAGGCCTCGTACAGCTCCAGCATGGTGAACTCGGGGTTGTGGCGGGTGGACACGCCTTCGTTGCGGAAGTTGCGGTTGATCTCGTAGACGCGCTCCAGCCCGCCGACCACCAGCCGCTTGAGGTAGAGCTCCGGCGCCACCCGCAGGAACAGCTGCAGATCCAGCGCGTTGTGGTGGGTCACGAACGGGCGCGCGGTGGCGCCGCCGGCGATGTACTGCATCATCGGCGTTTCCACTTCCAGGAAGCGGCGCGCGTCCAGCCAGTGGCGGATCGCGCGGACGATGCGCGAGCGGGCGATGAAGACCTCGCGCGCCTCCGGGGTGACGATCAGGTCGACGTAACGCTGGCGATAGCGCTGCTCGACATCGGCCAGCCCGTGGAATTTGTCGGGCAGCGGCCGCAGCGACTTCACCAGCAGCCGCAGCGACGCCACCTTGACCGACAGCTCGCCGGTCTTGGTGCGCATCAGGCTGCCCTCGGCGGCCACGATGTCGCCGATGTCCCAACCCTTGAACGCCTCGTACGCCGCGCCCAGCGCATTGGCCTGCAGGAACAGCTGCACCTTGCCGCTCATGTCCTGCACGGTGGCGAACGCGGCCTTGCCCATCACCCGCTTGGCGAGGATGCGGCCGGCGATGGCCACCGTGCGGCCACCAGCCTCCAATGCTTCGCCGGTCCAGCGCTCGGCGTCGGCGTACTCGGCCTGCAGGTCGCCGGCAAAGTCAGTGCGCTTGAAGTCGTTCGGGAACGCGACGCCCTGCCCACGCAGCGCGGCCAGCTTGGCGCGACGCTCGGCGATGAGCTTGTTCTCGTCGATGGGTTGGGAGTTGGCTTCAGTCATGACGGTTCGTCTTTTTTGCTCGTCATTCCCGCGAAGGCGGGAATCCGGTTCTTGATTAGCAGCAGCTGCAGCAAAGGCTGGACTCCCGCCTTCGCGGGGGTGACGGCCTGTATCGGCGACTCACGCCGCGTCGCTGCGTTTCGCCCCGGCTTCCAGCCCGGACTTCAGGCTGGCTTCCACGAACTCGTCGAGGTCGCCGTCCAGCACCTTCTGGGTATCGCTGCGCTCGATGCCGGTGCGCAGATCCTTGATGCGGCTCTGATCCAGCACGTAATTGCGGATCTGGCTGCCCCAGCCGATGTCGGACTTGGTGGCTTCCAGCGCGTCCTTTTCGGCGTTGCGCTTCTGCACTTCGAGTTCGTACAGCTTCGCCTTCAGCATCTTCATCGCGCGGTCGCGGTTGGCATGCTGGCTGCGCTCGGTCTGGCAGGCCACCACCGTATTGGTGGGCACGTGGGTGATGCGCACCGCCGACTCGGTCTTGTTGACGTGCTGACCGCCAGCACCCGAGGAGCGATACACGTCGATCTTGAGGTCGGCCGGGTTGATCTCGATGTCGATGTCGTCGTCCACTTCCGGCGACACGAACACGCTGGTGAAGCTGGTATGGCGACGGTTGTCGGAATCGAACGGCGACTTGCGCACCAGCCGGTGCACGCCGATTTCGGTCTTCAACCAGCCATAGGCATAGTCGCCCTCGACCCGGAAGGTGGCGGACTTGATGCCGGCCACGTCGCCGCCGGACACTTCCATCAGCTCGGCCTTCCAGCCGCGCGACTCGGCCCAGCGCAGGTACATCCGCAACAGCATTTCCGCCCAGTCCTGCGCCTCGGTGCCGCCGGCGCCGGCCTGGATGTCGACGAAGGCGTTGCAGCTGTCCATCTGGCCCGAGAACATGCGCTGGAACTCGATCGCCTCCACGCCCTTCTCGTACTGGTCGACGTCGGCCACCACCGCCTGCGCAGTGTCCTCGTCGTCTTCCATTTCGGCCAGTTCCAGCAGCTCGCCGGCGCCAACCAGGCCGTCCTTCAGGTTGCGGATGCCGTTGACGGTCTTGTCCAGCAGCGAACGCTCGCGCCCCAGCGCCTGCGCGCGGGCGGAATCGTTCCAGACGTCGGGATGTTCCAGTTCGCGTTCTACTTCTTCCAGGCGCTCGCGCTTGGTGTCGTAGTCAAAGATACCCCCGGAGCGCATCGAGCCGACCGGTCAGGTCGACGATGCGGGCTCGGATGGGATTGAGTTCGATCATGTGGGAAAACTGCAGGGTAAAGACCGGCCATTATACGGCCTTGTCATCCGTTCCTCGCGCCGGACACCCGCCGCTCAGGCCATTTTTTCCACATCGGTGGTGAAGCTGGAACCGCAGCCGCAGCCGCCGGTGACGTTGGGGTTGTCGAACGTGAACTGCGAATTCAGGCCCTGCTGGACGAAGTCGATGCAGGTGCCATCCACCTGCGACAGGCTGGCGGCGTCCACGTAGATGCGGATGCCGGCGTCCTCGAACACCATGTCGCCCTCGCAGGCGTTGCGCGCCACTTCCACCTTGTAGCCCCAGCCCGAACAACCGCTGCGGGACACGCCGAAGCGCAGCCCCAGCGCAGTGGGATCCAGTTCCAGATAGCCCTGCACGCGGGTGCGGGCGGCGTTGGTCAAGGAAATGCTCATGCGGGCATTGTAGCTCGAGTAAACTTGCGAACTATTTCGTGTTTGCAACGCAGGATTTCAAGATGACGACGATCTCCATCGCCCATGCGCTGGCCGGGAAGGTGCCGGAAGGCGGCCAGGTGTCCGTGCGCGGCTGGGTGCGCACCCGCCGCGATTCCAAGGCCGGGCTCTCCTTCGTCAACGTCAGCGACGGCTCCTGCTTCGCGCCGATCCAGGTGGTGGCGCCCGACACCCTGCCCAACTACGAATCCGAGGTGAAGCACCTGACCAGCGGCTGTGCGGTGATCGCCACCGGCACGCTGGTGAAGTCGCAGGGCCAGGGCCAGAGTTTCGAGGTGCAGGCCTCGAACATCGAGGTCGTCGGCTGGGTGGAAGACCCGCTGACCTACCCGATGCAGCCCAAGCAGCATTCGCTGGAATACCTGCGCGAGTTCGCCCACCTGCGCCCGCGCACCAACCTGTTCGGTGCGGTGACGCGCATCCGCCACTGCCTGGCGCAGGCGGTGCACCGCTTCTTCCACGAGCGCGAGTTCTACTGGATCAGCACGCCGATCATCACCACCAGCGACGCCGAAGGCGCCGGCCAGATGTTCCGCGTGTCCACCCTGGACATGGCCAACCTGCCGCGCGACGGCAAGGGCAACGTGGACTTCAGCCGCGATTTCTTCGGCAAGGAAACCTTCCTCACCGTGTCCGGCCAGCTCAACGTCGAGGCCTACTGCCTGAGCCTGAGCAAGGTCTACACCTTCGGCCCCACCTTCCGCGCCGAGAACAGCAACACCACGCGCCACCTGGCCGAGTTCTGGATGATCGAGCCGGAGATCGCCTTCGCCGACCTCAACGACGACGCCAACCTCGCCGAGGAGTTCCTCAAGTACCTGTTCAGGGCGGTGCTGGACGAACGCGCCGACGACATGGCCTTCATCGCCGAGCGCGTGCAGAAGGACGCGGTCACCCGGCTGGAGAAGTTCATCAACGCGCCGTTCGAGCGGATCGACTACACCGATGCGATTTCGCTGCTGCAGAAGTCCGGCAAGACGTTCGAGTTCCCGGTCGAATGGGGCCTGGATCTGCAGACCGAGCACGAACGCTGGCTGACCGAGGAACACGTGGGCCGCCCGGTGGTGGTGATGAACTACCCCGAGCAGATCAAGGCGTTCTACATGCGCATCAACGACGACGGCAAGACCGTGGCGGCGATGGACGTGCTGGCGCCGGGCATCGGCGAGATCATCGGCGGCAGCCAGCGCGAAGAACGGCTGGACGTGCTGGACGCGCGCATGGCGCAGTTCGGCCTCGACCCGGCGCATTACGGCTGGTATCGCGACTTCCGCCGCTACGGCACGGTGCCGCACGCCGGCTTCGGGCTGGGCTTCGAGCGGCTGGTGGTCTACGTCTGCGGGCTGGCCAACATCCGCGATGCGATCGCCTATCCGCGTGCGCCCGGCAGCGCGGAGTTCTGATGCGTGAACGCTGATCTTGTCCTGTTTTTTGCATTGACCTGCTTCGCGACGTCGATCGCCGGCGCCACCGCGTTCGTGATCTTCTGGCCGCTGACGCTGGTGCACCTGCGCGACCGCCACCCGCAACTCGTTGCCCAACTCGGCCCTGGCGCCTTCCTCAAGCCCGCCGCGCTGTGGTGGCTGCTGCGCGGCGGTTATCGCAACGCCGCCGACCACAGCCTGTCGGGACTGGCCACACCTTCGCGCATTTCCCTGCTGGTGATCCTGGGCGGGATCGCGATGGGCGGCGTGCTGTGGATCATCGGCAAGGGGTTGGCATGAGCGAAACGGACAACGACAGCTGGTGGCTGGCCACGCTGGGCCGCACCGTGGTGTGGGCGCGCCTGCGCGAGCGCGAGGCCGGCACCGCCGAGGTGTTCGACAGCGACGGCAACACCCTCGCCTACGACAGCATCGACACCGCGCGCGCCGCGCTGATGGACGCCGAGTTCGTGGCGTTCGAGGGGCTGGATGAAGACGATGCGCTGGCGCGCGGGTTTTCGCTGGCCGAAGTTGCGCCGCCACGCGCCGGGGATGACGCGCAACTGCGCAGCCTGATGCTGCAATCGCTGGGCGCGCGGGCCTGAACTTACCCGGCCGGTGGCGCCGGCTCCGTGGTTGACGCCGGTGCCGGGCGCACGCTGCCATTGTCTTCCTGCAAGGCCGGTTTGAAGGGAATCTCCGGGGCCTTGCGCCCGGTCGAATTCTGCTCGTTGGCATCCGGATCCACCGGCAGGCAGCCGCCACCGAACTGCAACAGCGACACCACGCATTTAAGTTTCAGCTTGGTGCCGGGTATCGGAATCGACATTTCCTTGATGCCCTTGCGCACCCACTCCTGCAGCAGGTTGCCTTCGGGAATCCAGTATTTGTCGAAACGGGTGCCGCGATATTCCAGACCGGGACGCTTGAGCCAGGTGCCGGAACGATCCAGATCGATGCCGCTATTCTTCGACCACTGATCCGGCAGGCGTGCACTGCCGTCGGCGTTGAACAGGCCATCCTTGCCGTCCCCATTGTGGCCATTGCCATTGCCATGACCTGCACCCGTGCCCGCGGCGTTGCGGGTGGAGGCCCCCCAGTCATCGCTCTTGCCAGCGCCGGGCCAGCCGCCGGGTGCCGGTTTCAGGCCCGGCCCGGCACCTGCTCCAACAGCACCCATCCCGCGTCCACCGGCCTGTGCCGCGTGTACGCCCGCGCCCTGCCCGGCTTGCGCCTGCCCGTTGCCAGCGGCATTGGTCTTGTTGCCACCGGCACCTGCGGTTGCGGCCTGGCCGCTGGCGGCACTGCCCTGTCCGGGATGGGCAGCCACCGCGCCGCCATCGCCCGCACGCATCGGCAACTCCCGCACCTGCCCCTGCAACTGTGGCACCTGCACATCGCGGGTGGTGTTCTTGCTGGCCACCGCCCGCTGTTGGGTGAGTGCTTGCGCGTTGGGGGTAAATACCTCCAGCGCCTGCACTTGGGTCTTCAATTCCGGTGCGCGCAGGGGGACATCGCGGGGCTTGACTTGCAAGGTATGCACCGGCTGCGCCTCCAGCGTTGCCACCGCTTCCACCTGCTGCTGCGGCTGGGCATCGCGCAGCTTCACCTCCGGCATCACCACCGTGCGCTCACGCGGTGGTGGCAACTGGAAGCTGTCCGGCTGCGGCTGCGGCACGTTGCTGACTTGCAGTTGCTGCGCCGCCGTTGCCTCTGCCGGCACCGGCTTGGGCTGTTGCAAGGTCGGTGCCGCTTGCTCGGCGGTCAATGCCGGGGGAGGTGACACGGATACCTGCTCCAACGCCACGTCCGCACGCGAATCGGCGTTGCCGGAGGCCGGCTGCCCCGGCTTCGTGGCGGGCTGGCGGGCAGCAGAGGCCGCTGCCGGCGCAGACTCGGCACCGGCATTGGCCAAGGCGCCACCGCCCGTCGCCACATTGCCGCGCCCGATGAATTCCACCTGCACCGCCTCGGATGCCTCGTCTTCCTGCTGCTGCGCCAGCGCCAGAAACCGCAGGTACATCAGCCACAGCAACAAGGCCGCCAGCACCAGATGCAACAGGATGTCGATGGCGCCCACGCCGATGCGCAAGCCGCGATCTTCCCGCGGGTTGGCCGGACGGCCCAGCCGCAACAACTGGAAGAACGGCGCCCCCAGCCCACCGCGCTTGCCCACTGCCTGCTGCGGCCGCAGGACAAGCGTGTCTACCCAGGCCTGTGGCGGGGCGTGGCGTATCGGGGCGGCCTGTTGCTGCAGGGTATCCAGCCAATCCTGCCAGCCCACAGGCAGACCGGTTGCGATGTCCGTGCGCCCGGTCTTGAGCAGACGCCGCTGATTGAGTGCGGCGATGACGTCATTGGCTGTCGTCACGCGCGCATGATCCGTCAGGCCTCACGCGCCATGTACGGCGCATTCCCGGTGGCATGGTCGGTGGAATCCCGCACCCCGGTCACGCCCTGCACTTTCTCCAGCAGGGTTTTTTCCACCCCCTGCTTCAAGGTGATGTCGACCATGCTGCAGCCGTGGCAGCCGCCGCCGAAATTGAGCACCACGACACCCTCGGCGGTGATTTCGGTGAGGGTGACATGGCCCTTGTGCATGGCCAGTTGCGGATTGATGTCGTTTTCGATCACCCAGCGCACGCGTTCGACCAGCGACGCGGTTTCGCCGGGCACCACGCCCTTGATTTTGGGGGCGCGAATCTGCAGCTGGCCGCCGGTGGTCTTGAGTTCGTAGTCGATTTCGGCCCCGTCCAGAAACGGCGCACTGGGTGCATCCAGCCACAGGGTGAAGCCGGCGCAGTCGATCGCCCACTCGTCGCCTGTGAGCTCGTCTGGCTCGGCAAACTCCAGCCGCACGTCGGCGCGGACGGTGCCGGGATTCTGCGCCGACAGACGCACCCCCAGACCCGGAATGGCCTCCCGTTCGATCAGCTTGCGAAAATGGGTTTGCGCAGTTTCTGAAATCTGGATCATGCCGGTATTCTAGCGGCCAGCCGCACCGCTGCGCGCAAGGAATTTGCATGAACGACCTGATCCCGCTTGCCCGTGCCCACTGCGTTCCACGCCGGGGCCATGAACACCGCCTGACCGCCGCCAGCATCCGCGAGCTGATGCCGCAACTGCCGGGTTGGGCGCTGGAGGAAGACGGGCACGCGCTGTGCAAAACCTTCACCTTCCCGGACTACTACCACACCATGTCCTTCGTCAACGCACTGGCCCATGTGGCCAATGCCGAGAACCACCACCCCGACCTGTCGGTGCATTACGACCGCTGCGTGGTGCGCTTTTCCACCCACGACGTGGGTGGCCTGAGTGAAAACGACTTCATCTGCGCGGCGAAGGCGGAGCTGCTGGCGTGAGCGCGCGTCATCCCGTTTTCGCCCTCCTCCTGCTGCCACTGTTCGCGCTTGCGCAGCAACAGCCGGGCATTTCCCCGCAGGCGCTGAACACACAGGCGATGGCCGCCTACGGCAGCAAGGATTTCGCCACCTGCGCCCGGCTGCTGGGCCAGCTGGTCGACGATCCTGCGCTGAAGCCCGGCGCATCGCTGGTCTACAACGCCGCCTGCTGCCAGTCGCTGGCCGGCAATCCCGCCGCAGCGCTGGCGCTGCTGGATCGGGCCTCGACCCTCGACACGATTGCAGTGGCGAATATCGAGGCCGACGCGGACCTTGCCGCCGCACGCGCCCTGCCGGAGTGGCCGACGCTGCGCAGCACGCTGATCCAGCGCGAAGACGCGCGACTGGCGGGCCTCGACCGCGAACTGCGCAAGGAACTGCTGGCGCGGCAGGTGCTGGATCAGGACATCCGCAAGCGCGCCAGCGCGGCCGGCAATCCGCCACCCAAGGCGCTAATGGATGAATGGGGGCGCATCGACCACGGCAACACCGAGTGGATGAAGACCGTGCTGGCCCGCCACGGCTGGCCCGGCAAGAGCCTGGTCGGCAAGGACGGTGCCAGCGCCGCATGGCTGTTCGTCCAGCACGCAGACATGGACAAGCCCTTCCAGAAGCAGGCCATCGCGCTGCTGGAAGCCGCCGTGGCCAAAGGCGAGGCGGAAGGCAAGGATCTGGCCTACCTGACCGACCGCATCCTCGTCGGCGAAGACAAGCCGCAGCGCTACGGCACTCAATACCACGAGGTCGACGGCAAGCTGGTACCGCAGCCGATCGAGGATCGCGAACACGTGGACGCGCGTCGCGCCGCGGTCGGGCTGTCGACGCTGGCCGAGTACGACCGGGTCATGCAGGCCAACTATCGACCGCCCCCCGGATCGGTCGGCACAGCAGCTCCCGGCAAGCCGGATTAAGCCAGCCGGTCCAGCACCTCGATCAACTCCGGCACCAGCGGCGCATTGAGCAAGTACGGGGTTTTGCCGTCATCCAGCGCAAATTCCAGCGTCGATGCGTGCAAAAACAGCCGTTTCAACCCAATTTGTTCACGAAGCCGCTTGTTCGCCGCAAGATCGCCGTATTTATCATCGCCGGCCACCGGGTGGCCGATGTGCTGGGCGTGCACGCGAATCTGATGGGTACGGCCGGTTTCGATGCGGATTTCGCAGTAACTCTGGCCACCACGTCGTTCCAGCACCCGGAAATGGCTCATCGACGGCTTGCCGGCCGGGTTGACCTGCACATGCCGCTCGCCGCCCTGGCGCAGGCCGACGTGCAACGGTGCGTCCACGCTCATGGTGCCGTCTGGCATGCGTCCCACCAACAGCGCCAGATAGCGTTTTTCGATGCCAGATCCATGATCTTCACGTAACAATCGCTGAAGTTCTGATAATGCCGCGCGTTTCTTGGCCAGCACCAGCAGGCCCGAGGTATCCCTGTCCAGTCGATGCACCAACTCCAGGCTGTCGCGCGGGCGCAGGGCGCGCAGGGTTTCGATCACGCCGAAGGAAATCCCGCTGCCGCCGTGGCTGGCGATGCCGGACGGCTTGTTGATGGCCAGCAGGCGGGCGTCCTCGAACACGATGGATGCTTCAAGCGCTGTCAACAGGCCTTTTGGCGGCGAACGTCCTTCATCTTGCGACGATTCGAGCCGAACAGGCGGAATTCTGACTTCATCCCCCGCCTCCAGCTTGCGCTCGGCCTTGGCCCGCCCACCGTTGATCCGCACCTGCCCGCTGCGCACCAGCTTGTAGATCAGCGAGCGCGGCGCACCTTTGAGTTGCCCCAGCAGGAAATTGTCCAACCGCTGGCCGGTGCGGTCTTCAGGAACGCGAACCGTTCGGGCACCGAGGCTGGCGGGGGGGGCAGGCTGTGTCATCGGGGGCTGATCTGCTACACTCGGGGGGCGATGCAAGGGTTTGATTTCGCAGGAAGTGTCGGGCGATGCACTGCCCATCCGGCCGAAAGCCGGCCTGCCTGGCGAGCCCCGCCGCAGTGACGTTGGCCACCACCCTCGGGGTGGACATGTTAACGGCTGCGCGGCAAACCTGCCCATTGCCGGCACCCTGCCGTGACTGCATCCGTTGAACAACGCCCCGTGCGACGCGCCCATTCCAAAGGTTTGTGGCGGCGGTCGCCGGCCCCGCAACATATAAAACCAAGGAACAGGCGCTCCCGCGGTACGCCGTGGTGTTGCAGCGCTGGACAACTCAGGAGCGGTACGGCAAGCGTTGGACGCTGCCGCGCGCTTGCGGTGACCAGAGGCAATACGCCCCGGTGTCCCGTGCATTGCCCCTCCCGACCGGGAGCGGGCAAGGACGCGCACGAGGAACACACAATGAAGCGAATGCTCATCAACGCCACGCAGGCGGAAGAACTGCGGGTGGCCATCGTCGAAGGTCAGAACCTGTACGACATCGACATCGAACAGCCGTCCCGCGACAACAAGAAATCCAATATCTACAAGGGCCGGATCACCCGGCTGGAACCCTCGCTGGAAGCGGCCTTCGTGGAATACGGCGCCGACCGCCACGGCTTTTTGCCGCTGAAGGAAATCTCCCGCGACTACTTCCAGGCCGGGGTGGACCACCACAAGGCCGGCATCAAGGAACTCCTGCGCGAAGGCCAGGAAGTGGTGGTGCAGGTGGACAAGGAAGAGCGCGGCAACAAGGGCGCTGCGCTGACCACCTTCATCTCGCTGGCTGGCCGCTACATGGTGCTGATGCCGAACTCGCCCACCGCCGGCGGCGTCTCGCGCCGGATCGAGGGCGACGATCGCGCCGAACTCAAGCGCGCGATGGACGCACTGAACATTCCCGACGACATGGGCGTGATCATCCGCACTGCCGGTGTCGGCCGCGACGCGGAAGAACTGCAGTGGGATCTGGACTACCTGCTGAGCATCTGGCGCGCGATCGCCGAGGCTGCACTGAGCAAGCCGGCGCCGTTCCTGATCTACCAGGAAAGCCGTCTGATCGTGCGCGCCCTGCGTGACTACATGCGCAGCGACATCGGCGAAATCCTGGTGGATACCCCGGAGATGTTCGCCGAGGCACTGGAATTCGTCGAGCAGGTGATGCCGCACAACAAGCGCAAGCTCAAGCACTACACCGACGACACCCCGTTGTTCAACCGTTTCCAGATCGAGTCGCAGATCGAGTCGGCCTATGAGCGCACCGTGCGCCTGCCCTCCGGCGGCGCACTGGTGATCGACCAGACCGAGGCGCTGACCGCCATCGACGTCAACTCGGCGCGTGCCACCAAGGGTGGCGACATCGAGGAAACCGCGTTCAACACCAACCTGGAAGCCGCCGAGGAAGTGGCCCGTCAGCTGCGCCTGCGCGACCTGGGCGGGCTGGTGGTGATCGACTTCATCGACATGACCTTGGGCAAGCACCAGCGCGATGTCGAGAACAAGCTGCAGAACGCGCTGAAATACGACCGTGCACGCGTGCAGCTGGGCCGCATCAGCCGCTTCGGCCTGATGGAAATGAGCCGCCAGCGCCTGCGGCCCAGCCTGGGCGAAGCCAGCCAGATCGTGTGCCCGCGCTGCGAAGGCCATGGCCGCATGCGCAGCATCGAATCCTTGAGCCTGTCGATCATCCGCGTGGCCGAAGAGCACGCGATGAAGGACAACACCGGCCAAGTTCTGGTGCAGGCCCCCGTCGAAATTGCCAACTTCCTGCTCAATGAAAAGCGCAGTGCGCTGCGTGAAATCGAGCAGCGCCACGATGCCCCCATCGTGATCGTGGCCGACGAACAGCTGCAGTCCCCGCACTACGAAGTCACCCGCATCCGCAGCAACGAGATGGGCGAGGAAACCAGCAAGCCCAGCTATCAGCGGGGGACTCCGCGCAAGCTGAACACCATTGCGCTGACCAAGGCGCAACTCAACATCCCGCCGCCGGCCGTCACCAAAGTACATCCGGTGCAGCCTGCACCACTGCGTGAACCCAAGCCGATGCCGCAGGAGGCACTCGCCGCACCCGTTGCCACCGCACCACACACCGCACCGGCAGCGGCTGCGCAAACCGGCACCGGCGTGATCGGCTGGTTGCGCGGCCTGTTCAGCGCCGCGCCGCCCGCCCCCGCTGCCGCCGCAACTCCGGCTGCCGCCCCACCGCAGGGAGGCCAGCAGCGCCGTGACGAGCGCGGCAATCGGCGCGACAACCGCAACAAGGGTGAATCGCGGCGCGACGAGGGCAAGCAGCGCGACAACCGCAACGATCAAGCCCAGAAGCAGCAGCCGACCCCGCAGCAACCAAAACAGAAATCGCAACAGCCGCAGCAGACACAGAAGCAGCAGGCACAAAAGCAGGAGACTCGTCCGGACAAGCAACCTGCCCCGGACAAGCAGGATCGCCAGCAGCCGCAACAGAAATCCCCCAAACCGCAGCGGCAAGAACGTGCAGAACCGGCAACCGGCACCGTGCAGTCCGGGAATGCCCAACCCGCAGCAGAGCCCTCCGCAACCGCTGCCGTCGCGGCAACCGCCGCAGCTGCGGCGGTCACGCTCACGGCTGCGGCCACTGCGACCGAAGGTGCTGTCGAACAGCTGCAAACTGCCAGTCCGGACAGTGCTGATGTCAACCCGGTCAACGCCGCCACCGATGACAATGCCGCCTCCGAAGGGACTGGCAAGCGTCGTCGCGGTCGCCGTGGCGGTCGGCGTCGGCGTCGCGGGCAAGGCGATGCCGCCGGTCTGGCCGATGATGCGGGTAGTGATGGCGAGGATGGGCTGGAAGAAGTACTGGATCGCGATGGCGCGCAGCCGGAGTTCGATTTCGACGATATCGAGCCTGCAGCTTCGGTCGCCGTCGCCGCGACACCCGCAGTGACAGTACCGGCCGCGGTCGTGACCGTTGCCGACACGCCTGCATCCAGTGGCACCACCCCGAAGCCCGCCGCGTTGCCGCCGGAAGCAACAACCGGGCAGGCGTCGATCGCCATCATCCAGGACATCGCGGCCCAGGATTCCCTTCCCCTGATTGTCACCGAAGTGGTGTCGAGCGCGGAGCCCGTCGCCACTGCTCCCCTGCCGCCCGTGGATGCCGTCACCGCAACGGCCTCGGCAACCATGATCGAGCCCGCAGCCGCAGAAATCGTCGAACCCGTCACGCCATCCAGCCCGGCAATCGTCAACATGCTCTCGGACGCGCCGGCCACGCAGACCACTGCATCGGCAACGGCATCCACCGTGGCCGATGCCAGCGAGGACGACGCGGATGCGGCGGCCATGCAGCGCGCCGAGAAACTGCGTGGCTTGTTCGAAACCGCAAAACACGACGTGCTGCCCGCGCCTGCGGCAGCGGCCACGAGTGTCACGTCCGAAGCGGCCAGCCCCTCGCCGCAAGCGACACCGGAAACGCACCACGACGCCTGATCGGCGTCGTGGCAGCGGTGGCCTCGTGCCATGGCAGGCACCCGTGCGCAAGGCACGGGTGCCTCAGTGCACGATGCTGGCAGGATCCACCAACCCGTACTGGCTGGCCAGGCGGGCCAGCGCGATCGTGTCGTGAATGCCCAGCTTGTCGAACAGCCGCGCCTTGTGCGTGTTGACCGTCTTCGCGCTCAAGCTCAGCCGTTTGGCGATGGATTCCTGACGCAGGCCCTGATTCAGCAGCAATGCCACTTCCAGTTCGCGTGGCGTCAGGCTGTCGAAGGGGGAAGCTGAATCCCCATGCAGGCCTGAAAGCGCCAAACCCTGCGCAATTGAGCTGGCCAGATATTTGCGGCCTTTCGCGACATCGCGCACGGCACGCAGCAGTTCCTCGACATCGCAGGCCTTGCCGACATAACCATAAGCACCGGCCTCCAGCAGGCGTCGGGGCATCGGGCCGTCTTCCAGCACCGAGACCGCAATCACGCGACAGCCATAATCGCCGCGCACCACGCGCTCGGTGAGCTCCAGCCCGCTCAGTCCGGGCAGGTGCAGGTCACAGAGCACGATGTCGGGCTTCATGCTGCGAATCTCCGGCAAGGCATCTTCCGCACTCTCGGCATCCCCGACCACCTCGATATCGGGCTGCTCGCCCAGGATGAGCCGGAAGCCGGTCCGCACCAGTGCGTGATCGTCAACGATGTAGACCTTGATCGTCATGCCGCTTCCCCTGTCGGCTCCCCCGAGCCATGCACGTCAGGCTAGCCCCTGCCCGCACGAATGCCTAGCAGGGTATGCCCTGTTGATGGGTAGGGAAAGTCTGATCGTCTATTCGACGGGGCAATGAACGGCCTGCGAACCCGTGGTTCGCAAGCAGGCCGTTCATTCCCACTCAATCGTCGCCGGCGGCTTGCCGGAGATGTCGTACACCACGCGCGAGACGCCACGCAGCTCGTTGATGATGCGGTTGGAGACGGTGCCGAGGAAGTCGTAGGGCAGGTGCACCCAGTGGGCGGTCATGAAGTCGATGGTCTCGACCGCGCGCAGCGCGATCACCCATTCGTAGGCGCGGGCGTCGCCGACCACGCCGACGGATTTGACCGGCAGGAATACCGCAAACGCCTGCGAGGTCTTGTCGTACAGATCGGCCTTGCGCAGTTCGTCGATGAAGATGGCGTCGGCCTTTGCCAACAACTCGGCGTACTCCGGCTTCACTTCGCCGAGGATGCGCACGCCCAAACCCGGGCCGGGGAACGGGTGGCGATAGACCATCTCGCGCGGCAGGCCGAGTTCCACGCCGAGCCGGCGCACTTCGTCCTTGAACAGCTCGCGCAGCGGTTCCACCAGCCCCAGCTTCATGTGCTCGGGCAGGCCGCCGACGTTGTGGTGGCTCTTGATGACGTGGGCCTTGCCGGTCTTGCTGCCGGCCGATTCGATCACGTCCGGGTAGATGGTGCCCTGCGCCAGCCACTTGGCGTTTTTCAGATTGGCCGATTCCTCGTCGAAGATTTCGATGAACAGGCCGCCGATGATCTTGCGCTTGGCCTCCGGATCGCTGACGCCGGCCAGCGCCTTGAAATAGCGGTCGGCGGCATTCACGCGGATGACCTTGACGCCCATATGCTCGGCGAACATCGCCATCACCGCATCGCCCTCCTGCCAGCGCAGCAGGCCGGTGTCCACGAACACGCAGGTCAGCTGGTCGCCGATCGCGCGATGCAGCAGCGCCGCGACCACCGAGGAATCGACGCCGCCCGACAGGCCGAGGATGACTTCGTCGGAACCGACCTGTTCGCGCACCCGCTTGATCTGGTCGTCGATGATGTTGGCCGCCGTCCACAGGGTCTGGCAGCCGCAGATGTCCACCGCGAAGCGGCGCAGCAGCGCCTCGCCGGCGGCGGTGTGGGTCACTTCCGGGTGGAACTGCACGCCGTAGATCTTCTTCGCATCATGGGCGAAGGCGGCAATGCCGAGGCGATCGGTGCGGGCGGTGACCATGAAACCGGCAGGCGCTTGCGACACATGGTCGCCGTGGCTCATCCACACCTTGCGCAGCGCGTCGGTGGTGGCCACCTTCGACAGCAGCGCGTCCTCGGCGATGATCTCGAGCGCGGCATGGCCGAATTCGCGCTGGTTGCCGGCCTCGGTGGCACCGCCCAGCTGCACCGCCAGCGTCTGCATACCGTAGCAGATACCGAGGATCGGCACGCCGGCATCGAAGACCTGCTGCGGTGCTGCGGGGCAACCGGCTTCGGTGGTCGATTCCGGGCCACCCGAGAGGATGATGCCCTTCGCACCGAACGCGGCAATCTCGGCGGGGTCGTGGTCCCACGCCCAGATTTCGCAATACACGCCGAACTCGCGGACACGGCGGGCGATCAACTGGGTGTACTGCGCGCCGAAATCGAGGATCAGGAGCTTGTCGGTGTGGATGTTGGTCATGTGTTTGGCATTCAGGGGGTGATCGTTGCCGTCCATGGCGTGACATCACGACCTTCGGATCGCCCTGCCCGTCCATCCATGGCCGGGCGTTCGGTGGCGCGCGAACCAGTGGTTCGCATGCGCGCCACCTCACCCCGCGCGGTAATTCGGCGGTTCCTTGGTGATCTGCACGTCGTGGACGTGGCTTTCGCGCTGGCCGGCGCCGGTCACCTTCACGAACTGCGGTTTGTTGCGCATGTCATCAATCGTGGCGCAGCCGACGTAACCCATCGTCGCGCGCAAACCGCCCATCAACTGGTGCACCACGCCCGCCAGCGGGCCGCGCACCGGCACCCGGCCTTCGATGCCTTCCGGCACCAGCTTGTCGGCATCGGCGGCGTCCTGGAAATAACGATCCTTCGAACCCTTTTCCATCGCCCCGAGCGAGCCCATGCCGCGGTAGCTCTTGTAGCTGCGACCCTGGAACAATTCGATCTCGCCCGGCGACTCCTCGGTGCCGGCGAACAGGCCACCGATCATCACGCTGGACGCGCCGGCCACCAGCGCCTTGCCGATGTCGCCGGAGTAGCGGATGCCGCCATCGGCGATCAGCGGGATGCGGTCCTGCAACGCGCTGGCCACCATGTCTATCGCGGTGATCTGCGGCACGCCGACGCCTGCAACGATGCGGGTGGTGCAGATCGAGCCGGGGCCGACACCCACCTTCACCGCGTCCGCGCCTGCGTCCATCAGTGCCAGCGCGGCGTCGCCGGTGACGATGTTGCCGCCGATCACCTGCACCTGCGGGTAGTGCTTCTTGACCCAGGCGACGCGCTCGATGACGCCCTGCGAGTGGCCGTGCGCGGTGTCCACCACGATCACGTCCACGCCGGCGGCCACCAGCGCCTCGATGCGCTGCTCGGTATCGCCGCCCACGCCGACCGCGGCGCCGACCAGCAACCGCTCGCTGGCGTCGTAGGCGGCGTTGGGGTTGTCGGACTTCTTCTGGATGTCCTTGACGGTGATCAGGCCGCGCAGTTCGAAATCGTCGTTGACCACCAGCACCTTCTCGATCCGGTGCTTGTGCAGCAGGCCCATCACCTCATCGTCGCTGGCGCCTTCCTTCACCGTGACCAGTTTTTCCTTCTTGGTCATGATGTGGCGGATCGGGTCATCCAGCTTCTTCTCGAAGCGCATGTCGCGGCCGGTGACGATGCCGATCAAGTGGCCGGACTCGTCCACCACCGGCACGCCGGAGATGTTGCGCGCGCGGGTCAGTTTGAGCACTTCGCCGATGCTGGTGTCGGGGCCCACGGTGAACGGGTCGCGGATCACCCCGGCTTCGAAATTCTTCACCCACGCCACCTGCGCGGCCTGCGCCTGCGCGGTCATGTTCTTGTGGATGATGGAAATGCCGCCCAGCTGCGCCATCGCCACCGCGAAGCGTGCTTCGCTGACGGTATCCATCGCCGCCGAGGCCAGAGGCAGGCGAATGCGCAGGTTGCGGGTCAGGCGCGTTTCCAGCGACACATCCTTGGGCAGGACGATGGAATGCGCGGGGACGAGGGAAACGTCGTCGTACGTCAGTGCTTCAGCCTGGATGCGGAGCATCGGCAGTCCCGTGGGAAGTGGGGAAGCGCGTCATTGTACCGCTTTTTCCGGCAGCTTCGGGGGAAACCGCCGATCAACGAAACAATCAGCCCTGCGCGCAGTCCGCCAGCTCCGCCGCTTCCAGCGTGTTCTGCATCAGCGTGGCCACGGTCATCGGCCCCACCCCGCCCGGCACCGGGGTGATCCAGCTGGCGCGCTGCGTGGCGGCGTCAAAGCCGACATCGCCCACCAACCGGCCGTCGTCCAGCCGGTTGATGCCGACGTCGATCACCACCGCGCCTTCTTTCACCCATTCGCCCGGGATCAACCCCGGCCGGCCGGCCGCCACCACCAGGATGTCGGCCTCGCCCACATGCCGCTTGAGCACGTCCATCGGAGTGAACTTGTGGCAGCTGGTCACCGTGCAGCCGGCAATCAGCAATTCCAGCGCCATCGGTCGGCCAACATGGTTGGACACGCCGACAATCGTGGCGCTCTGCCCGCGCACCGGCTTGTCGGTCCAGGCCAGCAACGTGGTGATGCCGCGCGGGGTGCACGGGCGCAGGCCGAACTGGCGCAGCGCCAGATGGCCGACGTTCTGCGGATGGAAGCCGTCCACGTCCTTGCTGGGGTGGATGCGCTCGATCAGCGCGCTGGCGTCGCGGATGCCGGGCAGTGGCAGCTGGATCAGGATGCCATGGATGCGCGCATCGGCATTGAGCTGGTCGATCAGCGCCAGCAATTCGGTTTCGGTGGTGCCGGCCGGCAGATCGTAGTCATGGGCCTCGATCCCCACTTTTTCAGCCGCACGTTTCTTGTTGCGCACGTACACCGACGAGGCCGGGTCGCTGCCCACCAACACCACCGCCAGCCCGGGTCGCGATTTGCCGGCGGCCAGGCGTGCATCCACCTGCGCCTTCAGGCTGTCCAGCAGGGTGTCGGCGATGCGTTTTCCATCGAGAATGCGGGCGGTCATGCAGGGGTCTGCTGGCGGAAAGTGCGCATTATCGCCCAGCCGCCGTCCGGCAGGCGACGCATCGGGCGAACAGGTGTAGGTTATGGGCGTGGCAGGGGGGCTGCGACGTCATTCGTGGCTGGCCGGCACCCCGCGCTGCAGGCGTTTCCCACTTCAGTACGGCACTCCACACCAGTCGGCGAGGGGCAGCATGGCAATCCTTCAGGGCGAATGCCCGAAATGTGGCAAACGGATTTTGCATGTCAACGTGGAACAGATCGTGGGCATGGTGGATGGCAGCAGCAAGGCGCGATGCCTGAGCTACAGCTGCATCCACTGCAACACGGTCCTGGGCGTCCAGATCGACCCGCGTTCGAAGCCACGCCTGCGCAGCAACAAGCCTGCGCCCGCCAGCTGACGTTTTCTCAACTTCCACCAGGCAAGGGATCGTCCGGCTTGCCCAGCGCCGGCTGCCCGGGCGCGGGACAACGCGGCACGCCCGAGCCCAGCACGCAGTTGACACAGCAGGCCTCCGGCACCGGCGGGTTGCGCTGGAACCCGGGTGGTGCCACCGGCCCGATGCGTGCCAGCTCGTCCTGCGATTTCAGCTGCAGCAGCACCACCCAATCCTGTCGGTTGAAATTGCAGGCGGTTTCGTCGTCGAGAGTGCAAGGCGCGTCGTCCTGGCTGCGATACGCCAGCTCCGTCAGCCGCCCCTGTGCATCCACCGGCAGCCTGCGCAGGGTCACTGCCTGCTGCACATTGCCGCCAATGGCGTAGACCTTGCCGGCATCGATGGCGACGATGATGTCGCAATGCATGGGCAGGCCACTGCCGCCCTGGTCGATCAGTCTGACCAGCCCGTCGTAGCCCTGGATGCGACGGCTGCGATTGAAACAGAGCAGGTCGCCGGTCTGAACCGCGCTGCTGGCGGGGGCCACGAAGCGATACGGGCTGGCGGCGTCCTTGCGGGCGGCACGCACGTAATCGAAATGGCTGGGTGAATCATGGAACCCGGGCACACCGGCACGTTCCATCACCCAACTGATGAAGGCAGCCGACCACGGGTTGTCGATGATGAACCCTCTGCATCCAAGCCCGGGATAGGACAAGCTCATTGCCGCCATGCTGCAGTCGCTGGCACCCGACTTGTACGCCATGGCCGGCAGCAAGCCACTGGCTTGCCAGTAGAACGCCACCCGTCGCCAGGGGGCGCCGCCATCTTTCAGCCCGGTGTCTTCCGCTTCGTAGGCCGGCAGGTTCGCCAACCGGCCGGCGTCGTCGATGAACGGCCGATTCCACCGCAGGTATTCCTCACACGCCACCGCCGCGACCCGGGTGGCGACCTGTGCATCCGTCTGGCGCTGGCTCAGCGTCGGGCACTGATCCGCGGCCCCGGCAACGCCGCATCCCGACAGCAGTCCCAGCATCAGCAGGGCATGCATCCATGCTTTGGGCATCATCGGCTTGCATCCCCGGCGCAATGCGCCACTTCATCGACATATCCCTGGAAAGCGCGATCCGGGGCGCACACCGGACACTGCGGGTCGGCATCGATGCGGAACTCGCGGAAGTGCATGCCCAGCGCATCGAATTGCAGCAGCCGGCCCACCAGGGGCTGGCCGATCTGCAACAGCAGTTTCAGCACCTCGGTCGCCTGCAGCAGCCCCAGCACCCCCGGCAACACGCCCAGCACCCCGGCTTCGGCGCAATTGGGGGCCGCATCGGCCGGCGGCGGCTCCGGAAACAGGCAGCGATAGCACGGCGCACTGCCACGCTGGCGGCCGGCATCGAACACGCTGAGCTGGCCTTCGAAACGGTGCACCGCGGCATGCACCAGCGGCTTGCGCAGGTGCACGCAGGCATCGTTCAGCAGGTAGCGCACCGGGAAGTTGTCGCCGCCGTCCACCACCACGTCGACGCCCTCGAGCAGGCGCTCGACATTGGCTGCGGTGACGCGTTCGCGCACGGCCTCGATGCGGGTGCGCGGGTTCAACGCGGCCAGCGCCTGCGCCGCCGATTCCACCTTCGCCACGCCGATGCGCGCATCCGTGTGCAGGATCTGCCGCTGCAGGTTGCTGCGATCCACCACGTCGTCATCGACGAGGCACAGCATGCCCACTCCGGCCGCGGCCAGGTAGTACGCCGCTGGTGAGCCCAACCCGCCGGCCCCCACCAGCAGCACCCGCGCGGCTTCGAGCTTCTTCTGCCCGCCCAGGCCCACTTCCGGCAGGCGCAGGTGGCGCGAATAGCGCTCGCCGAAATCGGTGTCGATGTCGGGTTTGATCATCGGCAGCCCGGCCGCTTCCCAGGCGCGGGTGCCGCCGGCCACCGACCACAGATTGCGGTAGCCCAGCGCGGCCAGTGCGGACAGGCATTGCGCCGAACGCACGCCGGCCTGGCACAGCAGCAGGATTTCCGCGTCGCGATCCGGCAGGCATGCAGCCGGATCTTTCAGCAGGTCTTCGCGGACGATGCCCCGCGCACCGGCGGCCATGCCCAGCGCACGCTCGTGCTCGGCGCGCACGTCGATGAGCAGCGCGCCGGCCTGTTGGCGGGTGTGGGCGGCGGCGGGAGACAGGCGGCGAAGGTTCATGCGCCGATTATCCGCTCAAGCGCCATCCGCAGGCAGGCATCCGGCGGCAGCCAAGTCCGCCGGCGTGTTGAGATTACCGAAGCGCAGTCCGGCGAATGTCACCGCCGGCAGCGCCAGCGTCGTTTGCAGCGCCTTCACCGAATACTCGCCTTCGGCCAGTGCGGTGGCCAACGCGGCGCGCAGCGTATCCACGCGATACAAGGCCATCAGCGGTTGCAGGCCGTCGTCGTCGCGCGCCACCGCGCCCTGCCCGCCTTCGGCTGCGCCCGCATCTGCCAACGTACGCAGCACCTGCGCATCCACATGCAACACATCCACCGGCAAGGTGAATAGCCACGGGGTTTCACAGGCATCGGCCAGGGCGTGCAAGCCACCCAATGGGCCAAGATCGGGCTGCCTGTCCGGCAAGGCACGCAGCCCGTGTGGCAGGTAACGCGGCAGGTCGCGGTTGGCGCTCACCAGCACCGCTCCACACACGCCCGCCAAGGCTTGCGCATGCCGCAACACTTGCGGCTGACCATCGCGTTCGATCCAGGCCTTGTCGCGCCCGCCCAGCCGGCTGGCGCGGCCACCGGCCAGAATGCCCAGCGTGACGGCGGCAGGCTCCAGCATCAGCCGCCGCGCTTCACATGCCGCATCAGCCGGCGCTTCTTCTCGACCTGGCGGTCGGTCAGCACGTTCTTCTTGCCTTCGTAGGGATTGCTGTTTTCCCGGAACACGAAGCGAATGGGTGTTCCCACCAGCTTGAAGCGCTTGCGGAAAAAGTTTTCAAGGTAGCGCTGGTAGGTCGCGCTGAGCGTCTTCAGGCGGGTGCCGTGCACCACGAAGGTCGGCGGGGTGTCGCCGCCCGGATGGGCGAAGCGCAGCTTGGCCACATGCCCGCGCACCACCGGCGGCGGATTGGCGGTATACGCGGCCTCGATCGCGCGGGTCACGTCGGCGGTGCTGAACACATGCGTGGCCGATGCATGGGCGCGGTGGATGGCCTTGAACAGCTCGCGCAGGCCGGAACCGTGCAGCGCGGAAATGCGCACGCGCTCGGCCCAATCGACGAAGCTCAATTTGCGCGCGGCCAGTGCTTCGGCCTGCTGACGCTCGTAGTCGGTGCGGCCGTCCCATTTGTTGAGCACGATGACCAGCGCACGGCCGGCATCCAGCACCGCGCCCAGCACGGTGGCGTCCTGGTCGGTGACGCCTTCGCTGGCGTCCAGCATCAGCACCGCCACCTGGCATTGCTCGATGGATTGCAGGGTCTTGAACGCGGAAAACTTTTCCACCGCCTCTTCCACCCGCCCGCGGCGGCGCAGGCCGGCGGTATCGATCAGGCGGTATTTGCGGCCATCGCGTTCCAGATCCACCGCGATGGAGTCGCGGGTGGTGCCGGGCACGTCGGAGGCGATCATGCGTTCTTCGCCGAGGATGCGGTTCACCAGCGTGGACTTGCCGACGTTGGGGCGACCGACGAAGGCGATGCGGATGCGGGCGGGGTCGTCGTCCAGGGTTTCGGTGCTGCCTTCTTCGGGCAGCAGTTTCACGGCCTTGGCCAGCACCGCGTCGATGCCGGTGCGGTGCGCGGAGGACACCGGCAAGGCATCACCGAAGCCATAGCGGGAAAACTCCGCCATCGCGGCCTGCACGTCGATGCCGTCGGATTTGTTGACCACCAACAAGGTGGGCTTGGCTTGCTTGCGCAGCCAGCGCAGGATGTCGTCGTCCAGCGCCGAGGCACCCTCGCGGCCATCGACCACGAACAGGATCAGGTCGGCCTCCTCGGCAGCGGCGCGCGATTGTTTCGCGGTGGCGCCGGCCAGGCCTTCGTCCACGCCGGCAATGCCGCCGGTGTCCACCAGCACGAACGGACGCCCCTCCACCAGCCGGCAAACGCCGTAGTTGCGGTCGCGGGTGACGCCGGGTTCGTCATGCACCAGCGCATCGCGGGTGCGGGTCAACGCATTGAACAGCGTGGACTTGCCGACATTGGGACGCCCGACCAGGGCTACGAGGGGAAGCATGGGCTCGAACCTTCACGGTGGATGCAGGGCATCCGGAAAGAAAACGGAAACAACTGCGGCCCCGGCAGGGTAGCCGGGGCCGTGCAGGGTTGCCAGCAGCGAGGGGAACCTGCGTTATTGCGCCAGCGAAAACGCAGTCAGCTTGCCGTCGATGCTTTGCACGATGGCCAGGCCATTGGCCACCACCGGCTTGCCGGTCACGGCCGCGCCCGCCTTGCTGCGGGCGGCAAAGGCACCATCACTCAGGCGAATCCAGTGCACCACGCCTTCGAGATCGCCGACCACCGCGTAATCCCCCTGCACCGTGGGTGCCGAGACATTGCGATTGAGCAGGCCGGCTTGTTGCCACAGGCTGCCGCCGCTGTTCTTGTCCAGCGCCACCACATTGCCATTCTTGTCGGTGATGACGATCGCGGCACTGCTGATGCCCACCCCGCGGGCACCGCCATGCTCGCTGTCCCACATGACCTGGCCGCTCGGCCCATCGATGGCTGCGGTGTGATTCTTGTAGCTGCTGGCATACAGCACGGTGCCGTCCAGCACCGCCTCACCGTCCACGTCCGCCATGCGCTCCAGTTCGGTACGGCCGTCCGGCTCGGCAACCGCCGTCGACCAGATCACGTTGCCATCGTTCCGGTTCAGCGCAGTCAGCGTGCCATTGTCGCCACTGACGAACAAAATGCCCGGCCCCAGCGTGATGCCGCCGGTACCGCGCACGGTCAGTGCGGGAATGTCCGCACTGTAGAACCAGCGCCGCTCGCCGCTGACGGCATCGAATGCCGTGACCCGGCCGTCATTGGAGTGCACGTACACCATGCCGCTGGCAATCACCGGGGCGGACAGCACTTCGTTGTTGACCTTGGCCTTCCATTTTTCCTGGCCGTTGCCGGCATCCAGCGCAATGACTTCGCCCTTCAGCCCGCCGGCCACCACCAACCCGTCTCCGGCGCCCGGGCCGCCACTCAGGCGGGCCTTGCTGTCGTAATGCCACAGCGACTGGCCGGTGGCCAGATCGAAAGCCGACACCCCACCGTCCACCGCGGCTGCATACACATGGTCGCCATCGACGACCGGGTGCTGGCCGATGCCCAGATCCTTCTCGCCCTTGCCCACCGACACCGACCACACCCGGTTGACGGTGACAACGGGGGCGAAATCCACCAGTTTGGCCGGCTCGCCGGACTTGTCCTTGCTGCGGCCACTGAACATGTTCTTGACGCTGCTGCAGCCCGACAGCACCGCCACCGCAATCGCGGCGGAGGCCAGAACACGCAGCATGTGGTGCTTGCCCAGACTCATCAGTTCTTGTCCTCGGTATGTGGCGGCGTGCCGCCAGCTTCGATCAGCTTCATTTCAGTCAGCCGATGCTGTGGCGCCCCCACGTCCATCAAACCCAATGCCTTGCGGTAGGCCTCTTGTGCCTTGGCGAAATCCCCCAGCACGAATTGCGCATCGCCGCGCGCATCCAGCACCGCGGCATTGCGCTCGTCGGTCAGCATGGCCAGCGCATCCTTGGACTTGCCCGCATCGATCAGCAGCCGCGCCAGCCGCACCTGCACCACCGGGCGCAGATCCGAATCGACCTGCCGAATGCCACGCAGGGTGACGATGGCGTCCTCGCGCTTGCCGGCATCCACCTGCGCCTTTGCCAGCTGCAAGGCTGCCAGTGTGCCCAGCGTGGGGTTGCCCTTGTCCAGGCTGGCCAGTACCGCCTTGCCCTTGTCCGCCGGAATCTTGCCCTCTTCGAACGCGGCCACGCTCTTGCCATAACCGGCATTCACGCCCATGTCCGTCTCCAGCCGCTGCTTCTGCCACCAGTTCCAGCCGGCAATCACCGCCAGACCCAGTGCGACCCCGCCAATCAGGCCGAAGGCGTTGCTGCGAAACCAATTGCGGACCTGTTCACTCTGTTCGTGTTCGTTGAGCAGTTCGTCGATCGCCATGCTGCCTCTCGCCCGCCTTCGGCAGCGGGACGTCAAAATTCATCGAATGGGAAACGCCGGACGCAGCCTTCAATCCTGGGCGGCCAGCGAACCGTCGGAGGATACCGCAAAGCGGGCGACGTTCGCGCGGGCGTGCTCGCTCACGTTCAGTGGCTGGCCATTGACTTCCATCTGCACGACAGCGGCATTGCCGATCGTCAACCGTTGCACCTGGTCAACCGGAAAACGCTTTTCCGCCCCGTCCGTCAGCATGGCCTTCGCCAGGACACTGCCATCGCGCCCCACCACTTCCAGCCAGGACTGGCCACTGGCGCGCAACACGACGTCGTTCGCCGGTTCCTGCTGAAGACTGGGCGCCATCGGCGTCATCGGCGCCATCGAAGCCACCACCGTGCGGGGGGCTGCCGCCACCGCAGGCTTGCCGGGCACCGTGACGACCACCGGCGTATCCAGCGCCGCCACCGTCGCCGGGGTACTGTTCAAATGCTGGCGGGTGGCCACCCAGGCGGGGATGGCCAACGAGAGAGTCAGCACGATATAGACCAGCCGCCGGCCGATCTGCTCGGCCCACCATTGCGCCTTGGGCGTATGGGTACGGCTGATCAGTTGGGTGGGCTGCACCGGCTCGACATTCAGCGCTTCCATCATCGGCGCCGTGGTCAGGCCCAGCAACCGCGAATAGCTGCGCACCTGGCCGCGCACGAACACCGGCGCCCCCAGGCGCGACCAGTCCTCGGCTTCCAGCGAGCGCACCACCCGTGCCGGCATCCGCAGGCGGGCTGCAACATCATCAATGCTCAGGCCCGCCGCCTCGCGCGCATCGCGCAGGCGCACGCCGCAACCGGCAAGGGCCTGGTGGGTCGAGTCGGAAGAAAACTGTGGGCTCATTGCGTGCGCGGTATCGAGGGTGAACCGGGGGGAATCGCCTGCAAACGTGAAAGATAGCGCGAAGCGGCCGCGTTGTCGCCAAGTTTTTGCTCGACCTCGGCCGCCAGCCGCAATCCCGTTGCATCGTCCGGCTGCAGAGCCAGCCAGCGTTCGACGAATGCCCGTGCCTCCAGATTGTTGCCGCGTTCGGATTCGAGCTTCGCCATCCCCGCCAAGGCAGTCAGATTCTGTGGATCCACGGCCAGCGCACTGCGCCAGCGGGATTCGGCCTGCAACGGCTGCCCCGCCCGGATCGCGCAGGTTCCGCCATTGACCATGGCACCGACCGGGGTGGGGTAACCGGGATCCGCCAGCGCGCGATCGAACCAGGCCAGCGATTGCGCCGCCTGCCCGGTTTCGCACAGCCAGCCACCGTAGTTGTTGGCATACAGGCCATCATTGGGGCGAAGATCCACCGCCGCCTTGTAGGCCCTGCCGGCGGCGGCCATGTCGCCGCGTGCCTGCGCGATCGCACCCAGCAAGGTCTGCCCATCCCCGGACTCGGGCTTGGCCTTGAGTGCCTTGCGGGCAATCCGCTCGGCTTCGTCCAACTGGCCCTGCTGGTACAGTTCCGTGGCCACGGCCAGCAGCATCATCGGATCGGTACTGTCCCTGCCCTTCTTGCCGCTGACATCGTAGGTCGGTGCGATCTGCGTGAACCCCCGCGGCTGCGCGCTGGGACGGATCAGGGTCAGGCGTTCCAGCTGGGTACAACCCGCCAGCAGCACGCACCCCAGCAAAGCCGACACGACGGCAGACTTGTGCATCAATGCGCTCCCGCGGCCTGCAGCCGCTTGCGGTGTTCGGCCGAACGCCGGGTGCGATCCAGCACCTGGCCCTTGAGCTGGCCGCAGGCGGCGTCGATGTCGTCGCCGCGGGTGCGCCGCACCGGCGCGATCATGCCGGCGTTGTTGAGCATTTTCTGGAACGCGCGGATCGCCTCGTCGCTCGGGCGCTCGAAACCGGTGCCCGGGAACGGGTTGAATGGAATCAGGTTGATCTTGGCCGCACCCTTCATCTGCACCCGACGGTCGAAGTCGCGCAGCAGGCCGATCAGTGCGCGCGCGTGCTCGGGCTGGTCGTTGACACCCTTCATCAGGGTGTACTCGAAGGTGACGGACTCGCCCTTCTTGCGCAGCGCGTAGCGCACGCAGGCGTCCAGCAGCTCGGCCAGCGGGTACTTCTTGTTGATCGGCATCAGCTGCGTGCGCAGCTCGTCGAACGGCGCGTGCAGCGACACCGCCAGCGACACATCGGACTCCTGCGCCAGCCGGTCGATCTGCGGCACCAGGCCGGCGGTCGAGAGCGTCACGCGCTTGTTGGCCAGGCCGTAGCCGAGGTCGTCGCGCATGATGCTCATCGCGCGCACGACGTTGTCGAAATTCGCCAGCGGCTCGCCCATGCCCATCATCACCACGTTGGTGAGCCGGCGCCCGCCCTGAGCAACGCTAGCGTGCGGCACGTTGCCCAGCGCGCGCGCCGCCACCCACACCTGGCCGATGATCTCGGCGGTGGACAGGTTGCGGTTGAAGCCCTGCGTGGCAGTGGAACAGAACCCGCAGTTGAGCGCGCAGCCCACCTGCGAGGACACGCACAGCGTGCCGCGCCCCTTGTCGGGGATGTAGACGGTTTCGATGGCGTTCTTCGCGTCCATGCCGAGCAGCCATTTCTGGGTGTCGTCGGTGGACGTCTTCTCGAAGAGCACCTGCGGCGCGTGCACCACCGCGCGCTCCTCCAGCTTGGCGCGCAGCGCCTTGCCGAGGTCGGTCATGTCCGCAAAATCGGTGGCATGACGGTGATGGATCCACTTCATCACCTGGTGGGCGCGGAACTTCTTCTCGCCCAGGTCTTCCTCGAAGAAACGCTCCAGACGGGCGCGGTCGAAGTCGAAGATGTTCGTACGACCATCCACACCGGCGGTTGCCGGCGTGGTGGCAGGCGCGGCCCCGTCGTCGCCCAGCAGGGCGATCTCGATGGCGGGGCTGCGCACTTCACTCATGGCGTCGGCTCAGCGCGCGTAGACGTCGGTGGCCGGGAAGAAATACGCGATCTCGATCGCCGCGTTCTCCAGCGAGTCCGAACCATGCACGGCATTGGCGTCGATGCTGTCGGCGAAGTCGGCGCGGATGGTGCCGGCGGCGGCGTCCTTCGGGTTGGTGGCGCCCATCAGTTCGCGGTTCTTCAGCACCGCGCCCTCGCCTTCCAGCACCTGCACCATCACCGGGCCGGAGATCATGAACTCGACCAGCGCCGCAAAGAACGGCCGCTCGCGGTGGACGGCGTAGAAGCCTTCGGCCTCCTGCTTGGACAGGTGCTTCATCCTGGCGGCAACGACCTTCAGGCCGGCCTTCTCGAAGCGGGAATAGATTTCGCCGATCACGTTCTTGGCAACGGCATCGGGCTTGACGATCGAAAGGGTGCGCTCCAGCGCCATGGGATTCTCCGGATGTGGCGGGCGTCCTTGCCGGAGCACCCGAGGATAACAGAAAAACCCGCGTACTGGCGCGGGTTTGGCCGATATGGCTAGGGCGAATTCTAGCTGATTTTCGCCCCGCCTCGCAGCCCGGCGCGAAGAAATCATCCCGGGGCTTCGATTCGACACTCTTCACCAGGCCGCAAGCAACACGCGAGGACAATTGCGACGGCGGTTGCAAGAACAATCGCGGGTTGCACCGAATGGGCGTTGACGTACGCATGCGTACGGAGTAATTTCGAACAAGCGTTTGATTCGAAGTGGAGGTTCCATGGCCCTGCAACACTTCTCGACCAAGGATCGCATCCTGCACGCGGCGGAAGACCTGTTCGCGCAGCAGGGCTTCGCTTCGACCTCCCTGCGCCAGGTCACCAGCCGCGCCGACGTCAACATCGCGGCGGTGAACTACCACTTCGGCAGCAAGGACAACCTGGTCAACGAAGTCTTTCGCCGGCGCATGGACGAGATGAGTGCGCAACGCATCGCGGCATTGCAACAGGCCGTCACCGCCAGCCCCGGCCAACTGGAGCCGATCCTGGCCGCTTTCATTGAACCCGCGCTGGCCATTGCGCAGGATCGCCACGGCGGCAGCGCCTTCATCCGCGTCATCGCCCGCGCCTATGCCGAGAGCAACGACAGCCTGCGCAAATTCCTGTCCGACCAGTACGGCTACGTGCCGCGCGAATTTGCCAAAGCCATCCATGCCTGCGTGCCGGCATTGGACAAGGAAGAGCTGTACCGCCGGCTGGATTTCCTGTCCGGCGCGCTGACCTATGCCATGGCCGATTTCGGCCTGATCAAGCGCCCGGCCGGCGTTTCCGGGGCCGCCCATCGCCAGCGCGCTGCCAAGGCGCTGATCCGTTTCGCTTCAGCCGGCTTTCATGCCGATTCCGCCTGAATTCTCAAGGAGATAGGAAACATGTCTCATAAATTGCATGTACGCCGCGCTGCGGTGCTGGGTGCCGGCGTCATGGGCGCGCAGATCGCCGCCCACCTGACCAATGCCGGGGTCGATACCGTGTTGTTCGACCTCGCCGCGAAGGACGGCCACCCCGACGGCGTGGTGCTGAAGGCGATTGCCAACCTCGGCAAGCTCAGCCCCGCTCCGCTGGCCAGCAAGGTATTGGCCGAAGCGATCACGCCCGCCAACTACGACGGCGGCCTGGACCAGCTCAAGGACTGCGACCTGATCATCGAGGCGATCGCCGAGCGGATGGACTGGAAGCAGGACCTGTACCGGAAGATCGCGCCGTTCGTGCCGGCGCATGCGGTGCTGGCCTCCAACACCTCGGGTCTGGGCATCAATGCACTGGCCTCGGTGCTGCCGGAGGAGATGCGCCATCGCTTCTGTGGCGTGCACTTCTTCAACCCGCCGCGCTACATGCATCTGGCCGAATTGATTCCCGCCAACACCACGGACGCCGCCGTGCTGGAAGGCCTTGAAACGTTCCTGGTCACCCAGCTCGGCAAGGGCGTGGTGTACGCCAAGGACACCCCGAACTTCATCGGCAACCGCATCGGCGTGTTCTCGATCCTGTCGGTGATCCACCACACCGCCGCGTTCAAACTCGGCTTCGATGAAGTGGACGCCCTCACCGGCCCGCTGCTGGGCCGCCCGAAGTCGGCCACTTATCGCACGTCCGATGTGGTGGGCCTGGACACCATGGCGCACGTCATCAAGACCATGGCCGACACCCTGCCAAACGACCCGTGGCATGGCTTCTTCCAGTCACCGTCATGGTTGGCCGCGCTGATCGGCAAGGGCGCGTTGGGGCAGAAGACCGGCGCCGGCATCTTCCGCAAGGTCGGCAAGGACATCGTGGTGCTGGATCTTGAAAAGCAGGACTACCGCGTCGCCGACCGCGCCGCCGCGCCGGAGGTGGTGGAAATCCTCAAGCTGAAGAACCCGGTGGAGAAGTTCGCCCGGTTGCGTGAAAGCCAGCACCCGCAGGCGCAGTTCCTGTGGGCCTGCTTCCGCGATTTGTTCCATTACAGCGCCTTCCATCTGGCCGACATTGCGAATACCGCGCGCGACGTGGATCTTGCGATCCGCTGGGGTTACGGTTGGGCGCAAGGCCCGTTTGAAACCTGGCAATCGGCCGGTTGGCAGCAGGTGGCGGCGTGGATCAATGAAGACATCGCCGCCGGCAAGAGCATGAGCACTGCTGCACTGCCGGCGTGGGTGCTTGACGGCCGCAGCGGCGTGCACGCGGCGGAGGGCAGCTACAGCCCGTCGCGCAACGCCGTGCAGCCGCGCTCCGCCCTGCCCGTGTACCAGCGCCAGCGCTTCCCCGATCCGCTGCTGGGCGAAAAGTTCGCGCCGGGCACCACCGTGTTCGAAAACGACGGCCTGCGGATGTGGCACGACGGCGACGACGTGGCCGTGGTCAGCTTCAAGACCAAGATGCACACCGTCTCCGACGCGGTGCTGGATGGCTTGCAGGAAGCGGTCTCGCGCGCCGAGCGCGACTTTGCCGGCATGGTGATCTGGCAGCCGAAGGAGCCGTTCTCCGCCGGCGCCGACCTGTCGGGCGCGATCGGCCTGCTGCAAGCCGGCAAGCTGGATGCGTTCGAGGCGATGGTGGAGAACTTCCAGCGCACCAGCCAGCGCATCAAGTATTCGCTGGTGCCGGTGGTTGCGGCCGTGCGCGGGCTGGCGCTGGGCGGTGGCTGCGAATTCCAGATGCACAGCGCGAAGACCGTGGCGCATCTGGAAAGCTACATCGGACTGGTCGAAGCCGGCGTGGGCCTGCTGCCGGCCGGCGGCGGGCTGAAGGAATTCGCGGTGCGCGCATCAACTGCCGCAGGCCCCGGCGGCGACGTGTTCGCCGAGCTGAAGAAAATCTTCGAAACCGTGGCGATGGCCAAGGTGTCGAACTCCGCGGTCAACGCCAAGGAACTGGGCCTGCTGCGCGCCGGCGACAAGGTCGTCTTCAACGCCTTCGAGTTGCTGCATATCGCCAAGGCCGAAGCACGCGGGCTGGCCGAGGGCGGCTACCGCCCGCCGCTGCCGGCCCGCAAGATCCAGGTGGCCGGCGACGTCGGCATCGCCACCTTCAAGATGCTGCTGGTCAACATGCTGGAAGGCCGCTTCATCAGCGACTACGACTACGAGATCGCCGAGCGCATCGCCACTATTTTGTGCGGTGGCAAGGTCGATCGCGGTGCGCTGGTGGACGAGGAATGGTTGCTCAAGCTGGAGCGCCAGCACTTCGTCGAGCTGGCCCAGCAGGAAAAGACCCAGGCCCGCGTGCTGCACATGCTGAAGACCGGCAAGCCTTTGCGGAACTGATGTTTTTGCCCCCTCTCCCCTTGCGGGAGAGGGCTGGGGTGAGGGGCAGGCTTCGGCAAGCGCCCCTCTCCCGCCCTTCGGGCACCCTCTCCCACAAGGGGAGAGGGGAAACCCAAACTTTTTGGAGTCTCACGTGAGCAAGCAAATCCAGGACGCCTACATCGTCGCCGCCACCCGCACCCCCGTGGGCAAGGCGCCCAAGGGCATGTTCCGCAACACTCGCCCCGACGACATGCTGGCACACGTGCTGCGCAGCGTGGTGGCGCAGGCACCGGGCATCGACGTCAACCGCATCGACGACGCCATCATCGGCTGCGCCATGCCGGAAGCCGAGCAAGGCATGAACGTGGCGCGCATCGGCGTGCTGCTGGCCGGCCTGCCCAACACGATTGCAGCACAGACCATCAACCGCTTCTGCTCCTCCGGCCTGCAGGCGGTGGCGCTGGCGGCCGACCAGATCCGGCTGGGCCACGCCGACCTGATGCTGGCCGGCGGCACCGAGTCGATGAGCATGGTGCCGATGATGGGCCACAAGGTGGCGATGGCGCCGTCGGTGTTCGACAACGACCACGTCAATATTGCGTACGGCATGGGCATCACCGCCGAGAAGGTGGCCGAGGAATGGAAGGTCTCGCGCGAGGCGCAGGACGCCTTCGCGCTGGCCTCGCACCAGAAGGCATTGGCCGCGCAAGCCGCTGGCGAATTCCGCGATGAAATCAGCCCGTATGACATTGTCAGCCACCAGCCGGATCTGGCCGATGGCAGCCGCATCCTGACCCGCAACACGCTGGCCGAGCACGATGAAGGCCCGCGCCCGGACACCTCGCTGGAAGGACTGGCGAAGCTGCGCCCGGTGTTCCGCAACGGCCAGCTCGGCGGCAGCGTGACCGCCGGCAATTCCTCGCAGATGAGCGACGGCGCCGGCGCGGTGCTGCTGGCGTCGGCGCAGGCGATCAAGGATTACGGGCTGACCCCGCTGGCGCGCTTCGTCAGCTTCAGCGTGGCCGGCGTGCGCCCGGAAGTGATGGGCATCGGCCCGATCGCAGCGATCCCGAAGGCGCTCAAGCAGGCCGGGCTGAGCCAGGACCAGCTGGACTGGATCGAACTCAACGAAGCCTTCGCCGCGCAGTCGCTGGCGGTGATCCACGACTGCGGGCTGGACCCGGCCAAGGTCAACCCGCTGGGCGGCGCGATTGCGCTCGGTCACCCGCTGGGTGCGACCGGCGCGGTGCGTACCGCGACCATCGTGCACGGCCTGCGTCGCCGCCGGCAGAAGTACGGCATGGTGACCATGTGCATTGGCACCGGCATGGGCGCGGCGGGGATTTTCGAGGCGCTTTGATGGCTTTCCCGCAGCCTTGGTCGCAGCCTTGGCCGCAGTTTTGGCCTGCCCCCACGCCGCCTTCGGGCGGCGTGCTTCTTCCCCGTGTTCGTTCCAATCGAAACCGCTGCTTGACAACTCTCGCTGCAGTGCAGCACAGTCGACCCATGTCCCGCCGCATGACCACCACCACGACCATTACCACCGGTACCTCGCCGGTGCGGTCGGTCATGCCTGGATAACCCATCCCAGACAACACGGCCCCCGCAGCAGAGATGGCGGGGTGCGAATCCCGACGCGACGCGACGCGGGGCTTCCACCGGAGGCTCCATGGATTCGTCGCCACTCGATCCGCCCCAACCCGTTTGCCGCGCGCACAAGTTCGGCGGCAGTTCGCTGGCCGATGCCGCGCGCATCCGTCATGTCGCCGATCTGTTGCTGGCCGATGACGCCGCACGCCAGATTGCCGTCACCTCGGCGATGCAGGGCACCACCAATGCGCTGGTCGCGCTGGGCGAAACCGCCACCGCCGGCGGCGATTGGCAGGACGCACTGGACGCACTGCGCCAGCGTCATCGCGACACCGCGCGTGCATTGCTGGAACAGCCGGATGCGGTGCTGGCGCGGATCGACGCGCTCTGCGGCGAGCTGGCCGACCTGCTGCAGGCCACCTCGCTGCTGCGCCAGCCGGGCCGCACCGCACTGGAACGCATCCACGGCATGGGCGAAGTGCTTTCGACCACGCTGCTGCACGCGCACCTGCTGGAACGCGGCGGCGACTACGCCCTGCTCGACGCGCGCGAGGTGCTGGTGGTGCGCCATACCGACCTTGGCGCGGTGGTCGACTGGGATGCCAGCGCGGCGCTGCTGGCCGACTGGCGCGCGCGCCATCCGCAGCCGCGGGTCAACGTCACCGGCTATGTCGCCCGCGACGAACACGGCCTGCCCACCACGCTGGGCCGCAACGGCAGCGACTACTCCGCGGCGATCTTCGCCAGTCTGTTCGCGACCGACGAATTGCACATCTGGAGCGATGTCGATGGCGTGCTGTCGGCCGATCCGCGGATCGTGCCGGAAGCGGTGCCACTGGCAGCGATGAGCTATCGCGAGGCCTGCGAACTGGCCTATTTCGGCGCCAAAGTCATCCATCCGCAGACGATGACACCGGCGATCGCACGCGGCCTGCCGATCCTGATGCGCAACACCTTCCGCCCCGAATTCCCCGGCACCCGCATCGATGCCGTGGGCGACCGCAGCAGTGGCCCGGTGAAAGGCCTGACCCTGGGCAGCAATCTGGCACTGGTGTGTCTGGAAGGCGCCGGCCTGATCGGCGTACCCGGCACCGCCGAACGCGTGTTTGCCGCCCTGCACGCGGCGCATATTTCGGTGGTGATGATCTCGCAGGGCAGCTCGGAACACTCGATCTGCTGCGTGGTGCACGAACGCGAGGCCACCGCCGCGCGCGACGCCCTGCGCGAGGCGTTCGCCCGCGAGCTGGCCGGCGCGCAGGTGCAGGGCGTGACGATGCTGGCCGGCATCAGCGTGCTCGCGGCGGTCGGCGACGGCATGGCCGGCACGCCGGGGGTGGCGGCACAGATGTTCGAAGCGCTGGCGCGCGCCCGCGTCAATATCCGCGCGATTGCGCAAGGCGCGTCGGAACGCAATATCTCGGTGGCGATCAACAGCAGCGATGCCACCCGCGCCCTGCGCGCGGTGCACGCCTCGTTCTGGCTGTCGCCGCAGACCATTGCCCTGGCGGTGATCGGCCCCGGCAAGGTCGGCAGCGCCCTGCTCGACCAGCTGCAGGCAGCGCTGCCGCGGCTGCGCGAACGCCACAACATCGACCTGCGCCTGCGCGCGCTGGCCAGCCGCAGCTCGCTGTGGTTGTGCGAACACGGCGACGCCAGCGACTGGCGCACGCGCATGCAGGCCGCCCCGTCCGCCGATGGCCTCGATCAACTCGCAACCCACCTGCTGGACGCGCACCTCCCCCACGCCGTGGTCATCGACTGCAGCGCCAGCGACAGCGTGGCGCAACGCTATCCGGACTGGCTGGCCACCGGCATCCACGTCATCACCCCGAACAAGCAGGCCGGCGCCGGGCCGCTGGCACGCTACGAGGCGATCCGCGCGGCCAAGGCGAAAAGCGGTGCGCGCTTCCGTTACGAGGCCACGGTGGGGGCCGGCCTGCCGGTGATCTCCACCCTGCGCGATCTACTGGACACCGGCGACGAACTGCTGGCCATCGAGGGAATTTTCTCCGGTACGCTGGCCTGGCTGTTCAACATGTACGACGGCAGCAAGCCCTTCTCCACGCTGGTGCGCGAAGCGCATGCGCTGGGCTACACCGAACCCGACCCGCGCGACGATCTGTCCGGCACCGACGTGGCACGCAAACTGGTGATCCTGGCGCGCGAATCCGGCATGCCGCTGTCGCTGGCCGACGTGCAGGTGGAAAGCCTCGTTCCCGAAACCCTGCGCGGTGCCGACCGCGACGACTTCATGGCCGGGCTGGAAACCCTGGACGCACCGATGCGGACGCGGCTTGACGCCGCCCGCGCCAACGGCTGCGTGCTGCGTTATGTCGCGCGGTTGGAGCGTGATGGCAAGGCGTCCGTTGCGCTGCGCGAACTTCCCGTCGACCATGCTTTCGCCCACCTGCGCCTGACGGACAACTGCGTGTCGTTCACCACCCGCCGCTACTGCGACAACCCGCTGGTCGTGCAAGGCCCCGGTGCCGGGCCGGAAGTCACCGCCGCCGGCGTGTTCTCCGACCTGCTGCGGCTGGCCGCCGCGCTGGGAGCGAAGCTGTGAGCGCCGCACGAGGCGAAGCGCGGGCATTCGCGCCCGGCTCGGTGGGCAACGTCGGCGTCGGTTTCGACGTGCTCGGCCACAGCATCGCCGGTATCGGCGATGTCGCCACCGTGCGCCGCATCGAGGAACCGACGGTGCGCATCAGCGCCATCCGCGGCACCGTCACCGAGCTGCCGCTGGAGGCCGAACGCAACACCGCCGGGATGGCGCTGATCGCGCTGCGCGAGGCTCTGGCACTGCCGTTCGGATTCGAAATCGACATCGAAAAAGGCATCCCGCTGGGCTCGGGCCTGGGCGGTTCGGCGGCGTCCTGCGTGGCCGCACTGGTGGCCGCCAATGCCCTGCTGGACGCACCCCTGCCGCGCGCGGCGCTGTACCCGTTCACCCTCGCCGGCGAGGCCGTGGCCAGCGGCGGCAAGCACGGCGACAACGTCGGCCCGATGCTGCTGGGCGGGTTGGTGCTGGCCACCTCGGATCGACTGACCAAGATCGACGTGCCCGCCAGTTGGCACGCGGCGGTGGTACATCCGCACGCCGTGCTGGAAACCCGCCGCGCGCGCGAAGCGCTGGCCGGGGCCTATGCGCTGAAGGAGTTCGTGGCGCAGAGCGCGAACCTGGCGCAGGTGCTGCTGGGCTGCGAGCGCGGCGATGCGGCACTGGTGCGCTCGGGCCTTGCAGACGTGCTGGTGGAACCGCGCCGCGCGCCGCTGATCGAAGGCTTCGCAGCGGTGAAGCACGCCGCACTGGACGCCGGCGCGATGGGCGCCAGCATCTCCGGTGCCGGCCCCAGCGTGTTTGCGTGGTTCGAAGACGAAGCCCAGGCACGCCGCGCCAGCACCGCGATGGTGGCCGCGTTCGCCGCCGCCGGTTTCGCCAGTGACGTCCATCTTTCCCCGATTGCCGGCCCCGCCGCCGAGGTTCTGCCATGAAGACCTACAGCACACGCGGCCGCGCGCCGCAGGTTTCCATTTCCGAGGCCATCGCCGCAGGGCTGGCCCCCGACGGCGGGCTATACCTGCCGGAAAGTTGGCCGCGATTTTCCACTGCCGATTTCGACGGTGCAGACACGTTGGCGGATGTCGGCCAGCGTTTGTTGCAGCCATTTTTTGCAGGCGACACCCTGGAAGCGGCCTTACCCGCAATCTGTGCCGATGCCTTCGCCATCGCGCCGCCGCTGGTGGAGTTCGGCAAGCCCGGCGACTTCCTGCTGGAGCTGTTCCACGGCCCCACCGCCGCGTTCAAGGACTACGGTGCGGCTTTCCTCGCCGGCTGTCTTGCGGCGCTGCCGCAGGGCGACAAGCCGTTGACGATTGTCGTGGCCACCTCCGGCGACACCGGCGCAGCGGTGGCCGCGGCCTTTCACGGCCGGCCCGGCTTCCGCGTCGCCATCCTCTATCCCGATGGCCGCGTCTCATCACGACAAGCGCACCAGCTGGGCTGCTTCGGCGACAACGTGCAGGCGTACAAGGTGGACGGCAGCTTCGACGACTGCCAGCGGCTGGCCAAGGCCGTGCTGGCCGATGCCGATTTCCGCAGCGAAGTGCCGCTGGGCTCGGCCAACAGCATCAGCCTGGGCCGGCTGCTGCCGCAGGCGGCCTACTACGCGCACGCCGCCCTGAAGCACTGGCGCGCGAGCGGTCATGCGCTGAATTTCGTGGTGCCCACCGGCAACCTCGGCAATGGCCTGGCCTGCCTGCTGGCGAAGCGCATGGGCCTGCCGATCGGCGAGGTGGTGCTGGCCAGCAACGCCAACACCGTGCTACCGGACTTCTTCGCCGGCGGCGACTACGCGCCACGGCCCAGCATCGCCACGCTGGCCAACGCGATGGACGTGGGCGCGCCCAGCAACTTCGAGCGCCTGCAGTTCCTGTATCCCGATGCCAGCGAGCTGCGCCGCACGCTGCGCGCCGAAGCGGTGAGTGACGCGCAGATCCGCGCCGCCATCGTCCGTGTCCGCGACGAGCGCGGCCACGTCATCTGCCCGCATACCGCCTGCGCCGCCGAGGTGCTGGACCGCTTGCGCGCGTGCGGCGAACCCGGCGACTGGGCCGCCGTCGCCACCGCCCACCCGGCCAAGTTCCCGGAAGTGGTGGAACCGCTGCTGGGCGAGGCCATCGTCCCGCCGCCCGCGCTGGCGGCGATGCTGCAACGGCCAAGCCACGCGCAGGGGCTGGCCAACGATGTGGCGCTGCTGAAGGAATGCTTGCGCAACGCCTGAGTCTACCGGGCATTCCGCGCAACCAGTTTGGGCGAATCAACAGGCAAGGCCGACGGACTGGCGAAATCCGCCATGAATGGGATAATGGTCGGTCAAGGCCCCGTAGCTCAGCTGGATAGAGCGTCCCCCTCCTAAGGGGAAGGTCGCCCGTTCGAATCGGGCCGGGGTCGCCAGGAACAGGAATTACGTGTCGTGAAGCGGCGGCGAGTGGGGATTTCCCGCCGGCGCTCGTCTTCCCATGGGTTCCTTGATCCCACCCATTCGATAACCCCGTACCCGGAGTCCGCCATGTCCCATCCCGTCCTCACTGCGCTCGGCCTTGCCGCCACCGAATCCGGTACCTACCTTGGCAATGGCGAATGGTCGAAGACCACCGATGCCGGCGTGATCGAGCCGGTCAACCCGTCCAACGGCGAAGTGCTGGGCCGCGTACACGCGTCCTCGCAGGCCGACTACGACCTGATCGTCGAACGCGCGCAGGCCGCCTTCAAGGTGTGGCGCACCACCCCGGCGCCGCGCCGTGGCGAGGCGATCCGCCTGTGCGCCGACGCGCTGCGCGAGCACAAGGACGCGCTGGGTTCGCTGGTGGCGCTGGAAATGGGCAAGTCGAAGCCGGAAGGCGACGGCGAAGTGCAGGAAATGATCGACATCGGCGACTTCGCCGTCGGCCTGTCGCGCCAGCTGTACGGCCTGACCATGCACAGCGAGCGCCCCGGCCACCGCATGTACGAGCAGTGGCACCCGATCGGCCTGGTTGGCATCATCAGCGCGTTCAATTTCCCGGTCGCGGTGTGGGCCTGGAACAGCTTCGTCGCGGCGGTGTGCGGCGACATCTCCATCTGGAAGCCCTCGCCCAAGGTGCCGCTGTCGGCGATTGCCTCGATGAAGATCTGCAACGAAGCGCTGCGCAAGGGCGGCTTCCCCGACATCTTCTTCCTGTTCAACGACGCCGGCAGCGACCTGGCGCAGCAGTTCGTGGACGACAAGCGCGTCGCGCTGGTCAGCTTCACCGGCAGCACCAAGGTCGGCCGCATGGTCGGCGAGCGCGTCGCCCGCCGCATGGGCCGCAGCCTGCTGGAGCTGGGCGGCAACAACGCGATCATCCTCGATGAAACCGCCGACCAGAAGCTGGCGATTCCGGGCATCGTGTTCGGCGCGGTCGGCACCGCCGGCCAGCGCTGCACCACCACCCGCCGCCTGATCGTGCACGAAGCGGTGTACGACGAGGTGCTGGCCAAGCTCATCACCGCCTACAAGCAGGTGGAGGGCAAGATCGGCGACCCCACCGACCCGGCCAACCTGATGGGCCCGCTCAACAGCCGTGACGCGGTGGACGCCTATCTGGATGCCATCGCCAAGGCCAAGGCTGCCGGCGGCACCGTGGAAACCGGCGGTGCGGCGATCGACCGTCCCGGCAATTTCGTCCTGCCCACGATCGTCACCGGCCTGAGCAACGACGCCGAGATCGTCCAGCACGAAACCTTCGCGCCGATCCTGTACGTGATGAAGTATCGCGATCTGGGCGATGCCATCGAGATGCAGAACGCGGTGCCGCAGGGCCTGAGCTCGTCGATCTTCACCACCAACCTCAAGCGCGCCGAGGCGTTCCTGTCGGCGGCCGGCTCCGACTGCGGCATCGCCAATGTCAACATCGGCACCAGCGGCGCCGAGATCGGCGGCGCGTTCGGTGGCGAAAAGGAAACCGGCGGTGGCCGCGAATCGGGCTCGGATGCGTGGAGGGCCTACATGCGCCGCCAAACCAATACAATCAATTATTCCGATGCACTGCCGCTGGCGCAGGGCATCAAATTCGATCTGTAAGGAACGCCCATGAACACGCCTGTGCGTCAGACCAATACCCTTGCCGTGGTCAGCCTGGTCTGCGGCATCCTGGGGTGGACCGTGCTGCCTTTCCTCGGCAGCGTGGTTGCCGTCATCTGCGGCCACATGGCGCGTGGCGAAATCCGCCGCTCGCAAGGCCTGCAGGAAGGCGACGGCATGGCCGTGGCAGGGTTGGTGATGGGCTATCTGGTCATCGCGCTCTCGGTGCTGGCCGTGATCGCGGTGATCCTGTTCTTTGGCGGGCTGGCAGCCGTGCTGGCCTTCGCCGGCGCGGCCGGGCACTGAGCGTTTGTACTCGCTGGCACGCCCGTTCCTGTTTGGCGTCGATGCCGAGCGTGCGCACGGCATCGGCCTGCTGGCGCTGGAAGCCGCCTATCGCAGCGGCATGCGCTCGCTGTTGGCCAAGCCTCCAAAACCGATGCCGGTCAAGGTGCTGGGCCTGACCTTTCCCAATCCGGTGGGTCTTGCCGCCGGCATGGACAAGAACGGCGCGCATATCGACGCCCTGCTGGCGCTGGGGTTCGGGTTCGTCGAAGTGGGCACGGTGACGCCGCTGCCGCAGGCGGGCAACCCCAGGCCGCGGATGTTCCGACTGCCCGAACAGCAGGCGGTGATCAACCGCATGGGCTTCAACAACGACGGCGTGGACGTGCTGGTGCGCAATGTCGAACGCGCCCGGCGCAAGACCGGCTTGCTGGGCATCAACATCGGCAAGAACAAGGACACCCCGAACGACCGCGCCGAGTTCGATTACCTGCTGTGCCTGCGCAAGGTCTATGCGCTGGCCGACTACGTGGCGGTCAACATTTCCTCGCCCAACACCGCCGGTTTGCGCGAATTGCAGGAAGAACAAGCGCTGCGCCGGCTGATCAGCATCCTGCGCGACGAGCAGGAAAAACTGGCCGCCAAGCACGGCAAGCGCGTGCCGGTGCTGGTGAAGGTGGCACCGGATCTGTCCGAAAGCGACATCGATGCCTGCGCGCGTGTGCTGGGCGACCTGCGGGTGGATGGCGTGATCGCCACCAACACCACGATTGCCCGTGATGGCGTGGCCGGGCTGGCCCTGGCCGAGCAGAGCGGCGGGCTGTCGGGCGCACCCTTGATGAGCCAGGCCACCACCGTGCTGCGGATGTTGCGCACGCGCCTGCCCGATGACATTCCGTTGATCGGCGTGGGCGGCATCCTGCAAGGTGCGGACGCCGCCACCAAGCAGGCCGCCGGTGCGGCACTGGTGCAGACCTATACCGGCCTGGTGTATCGCGGCCCGGCCTTGATCGGCGAGTGCGTGGACGCCCTGCGTCGGCGCAAGGAAGCCCCCAGTCGCGGGCATCTGCCACCGGAATGAACGCGGCCAGCGGCAACGGCTACCGCATCGTCGAGAACGCGCGTCTCGATGCGCGCAATACGTTCGGCGTCCCGGCACGCGCACCGCTGCTGGTGGAAGTCACGGATGCTGCCGCGCTGCCCGAACTGTTCGGGTATGCCATGTTGCGCGCGCCCTCCACATTGATCCTGGGCGGCGGCAGCAACCTGCTGCTGGCGGGCGATGCCCCGGGTGCGGTGCTGGCGCTGGAGACGCGCCGGATCGAACGCCTGCGCGACGACGGCAGCAACGTCATCCTGCGCGCCGATGCCGGCGTGGTCTGGCACGATTTCGTGTTGTGGGCGCTGGGGCATGGCCTGTGCGGGCTGGAGAATCTGGCACTGATTCCGGGCACCGTGGGCGCCGCACCGATCCAGAACATCGGCGCGTACGGCGTGGAAGTGGGCGAGCACATCCACGCGGTGGAAGCCTTCGACCGCCAGCAGCACGCCACCGTGCGGCTTGCTGCGGCGGCGTGCGCATTCGGCTATCGCGATTCGCTGTTCAAACGCCAGCCGGACCGCTACCTGGTGACCGCGGTGGAGTTCAACCTGTCGCGCACCTTCGTGCCACGGCTGGGCTATGCCGGCATCGGCGAGGAGCTGCGCGCCATGGGCATGGCCGAGGCGCCGCGCGCCGCGCAAGTGGCCGAAGCCGTGATCCGCATCCGCCGGCGCAAACTGCCCGACCCGGCGATAGTCGGCAATGCCGGCAGCTTCTTCAAGAATCCCATCGTGCCGCTGGCCCGGGCCGAGGCACTGCAGTCGCAATTTCCAGCACTGCCGCTGTTTGCAGGCAGCGATACCGGCAGCCGAAAACTCTCGGCGGCCTGGCTGATCGACCAATGCGGCTTCAAGGGCCGGCGCGACGGCGATGCCGGCGTCTCCGCCGAGCACGCGCTGGTGCTGGTCAACCACGGCCATGCCACCGGCCTGCAATTGCTGGCGCTGGCACGCAGGATTGCCGAAGCCGTGCAAGCGCGGTTCGGCGTGGCGATCGAGCCGGAGCCGCGCATCATCGGGGCGACATGGTGAGCGCGAATCCGCATCGCCAGCACCTGCATGCCGCCCTGCTGATGCTGGGCAGCACGCTGGGCTTCGGCCTGATGGCGATCTTCATCCGGCTGGCCTCGAAGACCATCCCGACCTGGGAAGTGGCGTTCTTCCGCAACCTGTTCGGGTTTCTCGCCCTGCTGCCATTGCTGTTCGCCCCGGCGCTGCGGCAACCCAGGCCTCTGCAGGCCTTTGCCGACAGCGTGCGCACCCAGCAATTCCCGCGCTACCTGCTGCGCACCATGATCGGCATTGCCAGCATGTTCTGCGGGTTCTGGGCGATTGCCCACCTGCCGATGGCGCAGGCGATTTCGCTGACCTATTCCTCGCCGATCTTCGTCACCATCGCCGCCATCTTCATGCTCGGCGAGAAAGTGCGCATCCGCCGCTGGCTGGCGGTGGGTGCCGGTTTCATCGGGGTGCTGGTGATCGTGCAGCCATGGTCGCATGCGTTCAGCCAGGCCTCGCTGGTGGCCGTGGCCGCGGCGGTGCTCAGCGCACTGGTGGCGATCCAGATCAAGCAGCTTTCGGCGATCGACAAGGCCGACACCATCGTGTTCTGGACCTATGCGCTGTGGGTGCCGATGGCGCTGCTGCCGGCCCTGCTGGATTGGCATTGGCCACAGGGCAGCACCTGGCTGTGGTTGCTGGCCACCGGCCTGATGGGCACCACCGGGCAATTGCTGTGGACGCGCGCGCTGAAGCTGGGGGATGTCTCGGCGCTGACGCCGATCAGCTTCATGCAATTGCCCATCGTCACGCTGGCCGGCTGGCTGCTGTTCGATGAAACCGTGGGCGCCGCAACCCTGATCGGTGCCGGCATCATCCTGGCCTCCACGTTCTACATCGCCCATCGCGAAGCGGTGCTGCTGCGCAAGGCCGCCACGCGCGCGCCCAGCGAAGCCAAGCTGCCGGGCGAATAGGCGGCCTCGACGCAAGATGAAATGCCATGCCTGCCACGCAGGGAGTCATCGACCGGCGGTACACTCGACGCAACCACGCGGCATCCAGGCATGACCCAGGATCAGGATCAAACCGATACCACGCAGCGCACGCTGTACAGCGACGGGCCGGCCCGTGCGACCAGGCGGTCGGCCTGCGTGGTCGTGATCCATGGCGAAGGGCTGGGCCGCAGGCTGGACATCGGCACCCTGCCCGTGCGCATCGGGCGTTCGCCCGAATCGGATCTGCAAGTCGCGCACAAGAGCGTCTCGCGGCAGCACTGCGAAATCCGACTGCAGGACGACCGCTATCTCCTGCGCGACCTGGGTGCCACCAATGCCACCCGGCTCAATGAATCAAGGCTCGCCGGCGAACGCCCGCTCGCCGATGGCGACCAGATCACGGTGGGCGAAAGCATCCTGAAATTCATCAGCCACGACAGTCTGGAAGCCAGCTATCACGAGGAAATCTATCAGCTCGCCGTGCATGACCCGCTGACCGACCTCTACAACCGCCGGCATTTCTGCGAGACATCGGACAAGGAAATCAGCCGCGCACTGCGCCATGCACGGCCACTGGCGTTGTGCATCATCGATGTCGATCTGTTCAAGCCGATCAACGACCGCTACGGCCACATCCAGGGCGACGATGTCCTGCGCCGGATCGCCGGCATCCTGCGTGCCCATCTGCGCAGCGAGGATGTTGCCGCGCGCATCGGTGGCGAGGAGTTCGCGCTGCTGCTGTCCGAATGCGAGATGGCCGCCGCCCGTCAGCATGCCGAACGCCTGCGCGAAGCCGTGGCCAGCACCTCGTTCACCCTGGCCGGCGACCCGTTGCAGGTCACCATCAGTCTCGGGGTTGCCGGGCTGGCCCCGGGCTGCGACACCCGCACCGCCTTGATGGCGGCCGCCGATGCCGCGCTGTACCGGGCCAAGCACGAAGGCCGCAACCGCGTCTGCGTGGCACCCTGAGCGAGAGGCTGGCGCAACGACCGGGGCCTGCCGGCTAGAGGTAAGCCTCCACATCGACCTCGCACAGCTGCTCGTCGCTCAGGTACTTTTCCGAATAGGCCCGGTACACGCCCGAGCGCAGGAACAGGGCGAACAGTTCCGGATCCAGATGTTGCTCGCGGCTCATCCTGGCCATGATGGCAAGGGCTTCTGCCAGCGTCTTGCCCGGCTTGTACGGGCGATCTGCCGCGGTCAACGCTTCGAAGATATCGGCAACCGCCATCATCCTCGCCTCCATGCACAGCTGGCTGGCATCCAACCGGCGCGGGTAGCCGGTGCCGTCCAGTTTTTCGTGATGCCCGCCGGCGATTTCCGGCACGCTGCGCAGATGCCGGGGCAGTGGCAGCGCATCCAGCATGGTGATGGTCAGCACGATGTGCTGATTGATCTTGTAGCGTTCTTCCTCGGTCAAGGTGCCGCGCCGGATGCCGAGGTTGTGCAGCTCGCCGAAGTCATACAGCAAGTCCGGCACGCTCATCGCAAACCCCCAGCGGCTGCCCTCCGGGATGCGCTCCTGCGGCGGGCGCGGCACGCGGTGCTCCGGCTTGTCCGCCAGCAGGGCTTCGGTCACCGGCAGCGGCAACGGCGGCTGGGTGCGCCTGGCCAGTTCGTCGCGGGACAGCCCCAGCCGGTCATCCAGCGTGCGCTGCCATTGGCGTGCGGCGATCTGCTGCAGACGCAGGCACTTCTCGTCGGACATGAACTCGCTGCCGACGTTGCACTCGGCCACGAACGCGAACTCCGCATCCAGCGTCTGCAACAAGGCATCCCGCTGCACCGCCAATGCCTGCGCATCCCCGCCCTGCGCCACGCCGCGCCAATAGTCGATCTGCGCATCGCGCTTGAGCACCTCGAAACGGGTGCGAATCTCGTGGATGCGGTTGTTCACCGTTTCCAGTTTGGTCGCCTTGTCCACCACGTACTCGGGGGTGGTGACCTTGCCGCAATCGTGCAGCCAGCCGGCGATGTACAGCGCTTCCCACTGTTCTTCATCCAGCGCGAATTCCGCGAACGGGCCCTCGGTCATGTCGCAGGCAGCACGCGCCAGCATGAAAGTCAATTCCGGCACCCGCGTGCAATGCCCGCCGGTGTAGGTGCTCTTGGCATCGATGGCATCGGCCACCATCCGGATGGTGGCATCCACCATCGCTTTCTGCGCACGCAGCAGCTCCTGGGTTTCCAGTGCGGTGGCAGCGCTGGCGGCCAGGGCCTCGATGAAGCTGGCACTGGTGGCGTCCACTTCGCCATCCTTGAACAGCACCAGCATGCCCAGCAGCGACTCGCGACGATCCAGCAACGGCACCACCAGTGCGGTGGCCTCGGCAAACTGCGCATCCACCCCCAGCGTGGCCAGTTCCGTCACCGACAAATGGCTGCTGACACGCTGCAGATAGGCGCGAGCACGCGTCATCGCCTCCGGCATGGCATGCGGATCCAGTGGCGGCAGATCGGGGGCGGGTTTGGCCTTGCCGCCCTCCACATCGAACGCAGCCACCCGCAATTCCTCGCCGCTGGCATCGGCCAGATACAGCAGGCCACCGCGGGCACCGGCGATATCCACCAGCTTGTCCAGCAGCCACGGACGCAAGACATCGAAATCGGTTTCGGTGGACAGCCGGCGGTTGATGCGCAGGAAGCGCCGCATCGCATCGCGCATCAGGTCGAACCCGTAGCCAAGCTCCTCGATTTCGCGCACCGCGGAATGGATCACCGGATGATCGGTGAAATCGAACCGCCGCACGGCCTCGGCTTCGTGCGCCAATCGCGCCAGCGGCGCGGCAATTCGTCTGGCCATGAACAGCGCCACCAGCGCGGCGACCACCAGCAGCACGACGAACTCCCACATCCCCGGCACCAGATCGCCGAACCAGCGCAACACCGCACCGGTAACGGCCACCAGCCCCACTGCCAGCAGCGTGATATGCAGATACAGCGGTGCGCCGCGGTGCTTGTGCTCCATCTTCGCCCCCCTGGCGTGTCCGGCAGATCGAGTCTAGCGCAGTCCGCCGGCCATGACGGTCATCCGGCGGGGCCGGCGCGATAGCGGCGATCGACGTAGGTGTCGATCAGTGTGATGAATTCCTGCGCGATGTGTTCGCCGCGCAGGGTGACGGTCTTCTCGCCATCCACGAACACCGGCGCCGATGGCGCCTCGCCGGTGCCCGGCAGGGAAATGCCGATGTTGGCGTGACGCGACTCGCCCGGCCCGTTGACCACGCAGCCCATCACCGCCAGCGTCATGTTCTCTGCGCCGGGATGGCTGATCTTCCATTCCGGCATCTTCGCGCGCACGTGCTCCTGCACCACCTTCGCCAACTCCTGGAAGAACTCGCTGGTGGTGCGCCCGCAACCCGGGCAGGCCGTCACCATCGGCGTGAACGCGCGCAGGCCCATGGTCTGCAGCAACTCCTGCGCGACGATCACTTCCTGGGTGCGCGAGGCGCCCGGCTCCGGCGTCAGCGAGATGCGGATGGTGTCGCCGATGCCTTCCTGCAGCAGCACGCCCAGCGCCGCGCTGGAGGCCACGATGCCCTTGCTGCCGATGCCGGCTTCGGTGAGGCCCAAATGCAGGGCGAAGTCGCTGCGCCGGGCCAGGTCGCGGTACACCGCGATCAGTTCCTGCACGCCGGACACCTTGGCGCTGAGGATGATTCTCTCGGTCGGCAGGCCCAGCTCCACCGCGCGCTGCGCCGATTCCAGCGCCGACAGGATCAGCGCCTCGCGCATCACCCGGCCTGCATCCCACGGCTCGGCGCGCTGCGCGTTCTCGTCCATCAGCCGCGCCGCCAGTGCCTGATCCAGCGAGCCCCAGTTGGCGCCGATCCGCACCGGCTTGCCGTAGCGGATCGCGAATTCGATCAGCTGCGCGAACTGGGTGTCCTTTTTCTTGCCGAAGCCGACGTTGCCGGGGTTGATGCGGTACTTCGCCAGCGCTTCGGCGCAGGCCGGCTCGTTGCCCAGCAACGTGTGGCCGTTGTAGTGGAAGTCACCGATGATTGGCACGTGCACGCCCATCATCGCCAGCCGCTCGACGATCCGCGGGATCGCGGCGGCGGCATCGGCGGTGTTCACCGTCACCCGCACCAGCTCGGAACCGGCGCGCCAAAGCTCGCCGATCTGCTTGCTGGTGGAGGCCACGTCGGCGGTATCGGTATTGGTCATCGACTGCACGACGACCGGCGCGCCGCCACCCACCTGCACGCCGCCGATGTCGACGGAACGGGTGATGCGGCGGGCAAGCGGGCCGAAGAGGTCTGGGGCGAGTGTGGTCATGCGGGCATTTTAGCGGGCTACTCGCTTCCGGGGTCTGCCTGCCCCCTGCGGTTCGCCGCTTAGGCTCCGCATCCAGCTCCGATGCGCGGCCGCGCGCCATCCATGGCGCGCTCGAACCGCAGGGGGCAGGCAGACCCCGGAACCCACCTCCACGCGAAGAGCAGTCAGTCGCCCATTGACGCTACGATGCCCCCATGCAGCGCCCCGCCCACATCCTCACCCCCAGCCAGCTGAACACGCTGGCGCGCGACCTGCTGGAAGGCAGCTTTCCCAGCGTGGTGGTGGAGGGCGAGATCGGCAACATCGCGCGGCCGTCGTCGGGCCACCTGTACTTCACCCTCAAGGACGCGCGTGCACAGGTGCGCTGCGCGCTGTTCAAGCCCAAGAGCCAGTGGCTGAACTTCGTCCCGCGCGAAGGCCTGAAGGTGCTGGCGCGCGGGCGGTTGACCCTGTACGAGGCGCGCGGCGACTATCAGCTGGTGCTGGACGGGATGGAAGACGCCGGCGAGGGCGCGCTGCGGCGGGCGTATGAAGAACTGCAGGCGCGGCTGCAGGCGGAAGGGCTGTTCGATGCCGCCCGCAAGCGCACCCTGCCCGCTTTCCCGCGCCGGATCGCGGTGCTGACTTCACCCTCCGGCGCGGTGATCCGCGACATCGCCAGCGTGCTGCGGCGGCGCTTTCCCTTGCTCGATGTCGAACTGCTGCCGGTGCCGGTGCAAGGCGAAGGCGCGGCAGCCCAGATCCGCAACACGCTGCTGCGCGCCGACGCCAGCGCCCGTTATGACGTGCTGCTGTTGGCCCGCGGTGGCGGTTCGCTGGAAGATTTGTGGGCCTTCAACGACGAAGCACTGGCGCGCGCGATTGCCGCCTGCGCCACGCCGGTAGTGTCGGCGATCGGCCATGAAACCGATTTCTCGCTGAGCGACTACGCCGCCGACCTGCGTGCGCCCACACCGTCGGCTGCGGCCGAGTTGCTGGTGCCCGATGCCGCCGTGCTGGCGGCGCGGCTGGCCACCCTGCAGCGGCAGTTGCAGGCCCAGCAGGCGCATGCCCTGCGCCAGTACATGCAGCGCAGCGATCGCGCCTTCCTGCGGCTGCAGGCGCAGCGCCCGCAGGCGCGGCTGGCGGCGCAGGCACAGCGTGCGGCACAGGTGCGGCTGCGGCTGGACAACGCCATTGCCCGCCGGCTGGAACGCGAGCATGCGGCCCTGCGTCATGCCGACGCCGTGTTGCGTGCCCGGCACCCGCAACGCCACCTGCAACAGCTGCGCGAACGCCTGCACCTGCTGGCGCAGCGGCCGCAGGCCTTGATTGCCCAGCGTCTGCAGCACGAAACCCTGCACTTGCGCGGCCTGGCCCGCGCCTTGCATGCGATCAGCCCGCTGGCCACGGTGGCACGCGGCTACAGCATCCTGCAACACGACGACGGTCGCATCATCCGCCGCCGCGAGGATGCCGCAACCGGTGACCGCCTGCGCGCACGCCTGCAGGATGGCGAATTGCAGGTGCAGGTGGTCGAACCATGACGCAGCCGCCCGTGCTGCGGGCGGCACGGCCGCAATGCCGGATCAGGTGTTGGCCAACGGCATCGGCTGGCTGAACAGGAAGCCCTGCGCGTAGATGCAGCCCAGTGCCTGCAGCTGGTCGCGCTGGTGTGCGCTCTCCACGCCTTCGGCGATCTGCTCGATGCCCAGGCTGTTGGCCAGTGCCAGGATGGCGCGAATCACCGCCACGCTTTCGTTGCAGGTGTCGCCGTCCAGCCCGGCCACGAAACTGCGGTCGATCTTCAGGCTGGCAATCGGGAAACGGTGCAGGTACGACAACGCCGAGAAGCCGGTGCCGAAATCATCCAGTTGTGCCAGCACCCCGTGCTGGCGCAGCAGATCCAGGCATTCCAGCGTGCGCGGCGCATCGTCCAGCAGTGCCACCTCGGTGATTTCCACCCGCAACCGCGCCGGTGCCACGCCATGCGTTTCCAGCAAGCTCAGCAGGCGGCTGGCGAAATCCGGCACCCGGAAATGCCGCGGCGAAACATTGATCGCCACATAGCCCGGCAGGACGTGGCGGGCCATGTCGGCAACCACCCGCTCGTACATCAGCCAGTCGATCTGTTCGATCAGGCCGCTTTCCTCGCCCACGTCGAGGAACTCGCCGGGCGCAAGCACGCCCCGTTGCTCGTGCTGCCAACGCAGCAGCGCCTCGTGCCCGATGGTCTTGCCGGTCTGCAGGCAGACGATGGATTGATAGTAGGGAATGAAGCGCTCGGCCTGGATGGCGCGGCGCAGGTCGGTTTCCAGATCCAGCGCACGAATCGCCTCGCGGTGCATCTGTTCATCGAACAACACGCACTGGTCGCGGCCGCCACTCTTGGCGCGGTACATCGCGGCGTCGGCGTCGCGCAGCATTTCCTCGCCATTGCGATAGCGGGGATGCCAGATCGCGATACCGATACTGGCCCCCGGATACAGCTCGCGCCCCGCCACCCAGACCGGGATGGACAACGACGACAGCACCCGGCTCGCCAATTCCTCCGCCATTTCCGGGCCTTCCAGCCCTTCTGCCAGGATTGCGAATTCGTCGCCGCCCAGGCGCGACACCACATCATTGCTGCGCACGCTGCCGACGATGCGGCGCCCGACTTCCACCAGCAGCTCGTCGCCCACCGCATGCCCCACGCTGTCATTGACCAGCTTGAACCGATCCAGATCCATGAACAGCACGGCGAAGCACGCCTCGGGATGGTTGCCGGCCACCGTGATCGCCCGTCCCAGCCGTTCCAGCAACTGCACCCGGTTGGGCAGGCCGGTCAGCACGTCGTGGGTGGCCTGGTGGATCAACTTGCGCTCGGCGCGCAAGCGCTCGCCGATCTGCTCCACCAGTTCGGCATTGGCTTCGGCCAGCTCCCGGGTGCGCTCGCTGACCCGATGCTCGAGGCTGGAATGCGCCTGCATCAGTCGATCCTGCGCCAGCTTGCGGGTCAGGCCGCTGCCGATGTGGATGGCGACGAAGGTCAGCAGGTCCTGGTCGCGGTAGTTGAACATGATGTCGCGCGAATAACTCTGCACGGCGATCACGCCCACCACCTTGTCTTCCCGCAGCAACGGCACGCCCAGCCAGCACTGGGCCATGGTGCCGAAATCGCCCACCCGTCCTTCCGCCCGCAGACGCAGGATGACGTCGCGGTCGGCCAGCATCGGTTTGCCGGTTTTCAACACGTATTCGGTCATCCCGTCGGCGGGTTTGCGGGCCTTGCGATCGGCATCGCGCTCATCCACCGAATACGGGAACTCCAGCATGCTGCCGTCTTCGGACAAGGTGGCGATGTAGAAATTCCGCGCATACAGCAGGCCGCTCACCGCGTCGTGCACCTCGGCATAGAAATGCGCCAGGCTCTCGCTGGTCATCGACAGCTCGGCAATGCGGAACAACGCACGCTGGATGTCCTGGATGCGCTTGCGCTCCATCACCTCCGCTTTCAGGTCCTCGTTGGTGCGCTGCAATTCCACGGTGCGCTCCGCCACCCGCACCTCCAGGCGATTGCGTGCCTCGCGTCGCTCCAGCGCGGTCAGCACGTGCTGGGCCACGAACGCCAGCAGGATGCGGTCGTCTTCGGTATAGGCGTTGGCCTGCCGGTAGTGCTGCACCACCAGCGCGCCGGCCACGCGTTCGTCGCGGCTCATCGGCACGCCCAGCCAGTCGGCGCTGTCGGGGCCGCTGACGTCGGAATGGCCGATGCCATGTGTCTCGCGCAGCACCATCGAAGGCCCGCGCAGGGTTTCGCCGGAACGCAGCAGGTGCAAGGTCAGGCTGTTTTCCAGCTCGGCAATCGGGATTTCCAACTCCGGGTCGTTGACGAACGGATCCAGCTGATCGACGAAATAGATGAACCGCATCGACTGCCGAAGATCGTCGTAACGCACGATGTAGAAGTTCTCGGCATACATCAGCTCGCCGACGATGGCATGCACGCGCCGCAGCATCACCGGCAATTCCAGGTTGCTGCCGGCCAGATCGGCGATCTCGTACAGGGCTTGCCGCAGCTGTTCGGAACGCTGCAGGGTGTCGATCCGGTTGTTGGCGAACTCCAGCCTTGCCGCCTGCTCCACCAGCAACCGCGCCACATGCATCCAGCGCTCGATCGCATCCTGGCTCAACGGCTGCGGGCAGCTGAACACCACGCACAGCGCAATGCCTTCCGGCCCCAGCCAGGGTAGCCGCAGGGCACCCTCCGCCGGATTGCCGGCACCGAACAGTTCGCACCCCTTGCCCAGTGCCGCGTGCTGCCATTCCACCCGCACCCGCGCGCCGGCAGGCAGCAACCGGGCCAGGTGCTCGGCAACACCCGCAAACGCACCCGCGCGCCGACGATGCTCAGAATCCTTGGAAGGCAGGGTTGCCACTGTCAAGCTTGCGTTCATCTTTCCGCATATTGCCTGCAACCGTTGCTGGATGCCACGTCTTTCATCTCTCGCTTGCCAACCCCGGCCCCGGCCTTGATCCGTTGACCCGGGCATGTCCCGCCCGCTTGCCACGCGCCCGCATCGCCCCGCACTCTTCCCGCCGGCAGCGGCTGCCCGTACCCTGTGGCCGGTGGAGATGCCCGATGTCAGTGATGAAGCCTTGATGCTGGCCTATGCCGCCGGTGACGTCGGCGCATTCGAGCGGCTCTATGCACGCCACCGGCAGAAACTCTATCGCCACCTGCTGCGCCAGCTGCGCGACAATGCGTTGGCCGATGAGCTGTTCCAGGATGTCTGGCAGCGCGTCATCGCCGCACGCGGCAGCTGGACACCGGATGCAGGCTTTGCCACCTGGCTCTACACCATCGCCCACCATCGGCTGGGGGATCACTGGCGTGCGCTCAAGCACCGCCCGGCGGCGCCCGCCGACGCCGAGGAACGGTTGGCGAGGCTTGCCGACGGGCAGACGCCGGAACGGGTGTTGTCCGATTTCGAACGCCGCCGCCAGCTGCAGTTGGCGCTGGATGATCTGCCCACGGAGCAACGCGAAGTCTTGCTGCTGCGGCTGGAACAGGACATGACACTGGAAGAGATCGGGCAGGTGACGGGGGCGGGCCGGGAAACGGTGAAGTCCCGCCTGCGCTATGCCATGGACAAACTGCGCACGAGGCTGGCCTGATGTCCCTGCCCCCGCGCGAACCGTTGAGCCCCGAAGAGCGCGCCCTGGCGGCCCGGCTGCCGCGTCCGGCCGGCCGCAGCGAGCCCGATGCCGGACTGGATGCGCGCATCCTCGCCGCGGCGCAGGCAGCCGTGCAGGCCACCGCCCCCCCTGCTGCGCCGGCGCCGGCGCCGGTGGCGCACCCGCCACGGCAGCGGGCCGCACGGCGCTGGGCCACGCCACTGGCGCTGGCCGCCTCGCTGGGCCTGGCGGTGGGCCTGGCTTGGCAGGTTCAGCGCGAGCCCCACCGGCCCGCGTCGCCCACCGCCGCCACGGTCGTCACGGCGGCCGCCGAGCAAGCCCCGGCGACGGCACCCGGCAACGCCCTTCCGCAGCCACCGCCCCCCCCTGCAGGTGCGCTGTCGGCGAAGCAACCGGCAGCGGCTGCACCGCCCGCCGCGCCGACGATGGCCCGCCCGCCCACCCCGGAAGCCCCGCCGGTGGTGCTGCAAACGCCGCGCGCATTTCCGGCCGAAGCCGCCGCGCCACCCGTCGTCGCGCCCCCTGCCCCGCCCGCCGCGCCGCTGCAGGAGGCAGAACCTGCCAGCCAGCGCAACGCAACCACCGTCCCTGCTGCCGACGCCCTGGCGGCGCCGGCGCCGGGCCGGCCGGCGGGCAGCCTGAGCAAGGCCCTGCGGGCCGCCCCACCGCCCGCTGCCGCAGCAGCGGATGCCCCGCTGGAGGACGTGCCGCCGGCCACCATGAACGACCCCGCCGCGCGCGACGCCTGGCTGCGGCGCATCCAGGCCCTGCAGGCCGAAGGCAACCTGGACGCGGCGCGCGCCAGCCTGGCCGAGTTCCGCCGTCGCTACCCCGATGCAAAACTGCCGGCAGACCTGCGCAACCTGGACGCCGTGCCGGCAGCACCCGACAGCCGGCGCTAAACTGCGCGGATGAACTCCCCCTCCCCGGTGCCGCGCAAGGCACCCATCGGCTCGCTGCGCGCCCTGTGGCCCTTCATCCGCCAGCACCTTGGCCTGTTCATCGCCTGGCTGGTGGCGCTGGCGTGTTCATCCACCGCCACCCTCAGCCTGCCGGTGGCGTTCCGGCAGATGATCGACCATGGCTTCAGCAGCGGCACCAACATCGACCGCACCTTCGGCTTCGTGCTGGTGGTGATCGTGGCACTGGCGCTGGCCACCGCCGCCCGCTACTTCTTCGTCACCTTGCTGGGCGAAAAAGTGGTGGCCGACCTGCGCACCCGGCTGTACGCGCATCTGCTGCATCTGGATGCCGGCTTCTACGACCGCAGCCGCAGCGGCGAGCTGGTCTCACGCCTCACCGCCGATGCCGAACTGCTGCGCAGCGTGATCGCCTCCAGCATGTCGGTGGCCTTGCGCAGCAGCGTCACCGTGATCGGCTCGATGGTGATGCTGTTCATCACCAGCCCCAAATTGGCGGCGTGGGCACTGCTGGGCATCCCGCTGGCGGTGGCCCCGATCATCATCGGTGCGCGCCGCATCCAGAAAGTCTCGCGCGCCAGTCAGGACCGGGTGGCCGACGCCAATGCGCTGGCCACCGAGGCGCTGGGCGCGGTGCGCACGGTGCAGGCGCACTCGCGCGAAGGCTTCGAACGTGGCCGCTACGCGCAGGCGATGGCCACCGCCGTGGCCACCGCGCGCAAACGCATCGCCGCGCAGGCGCTGGTGACCGGGGTGGCCATCAGCCTGATCTTCGGTGCGGTGATCGTGGTGCTGTGGTCGGGCGCGCACGACGTCATCAATGGCCGGCTGAGCGCCGGTGCGCTGGGCCAATTCGTGATGTACGCGATGATCGGCGGCGGCTCGGTGGGCGCACTGGCGGAAGTCTGGAACGAACTGCAGAAAGCCGCCGGCGGCATGGGCCGCATCCACGAGCTGCTGGAAGAGCGACCGGCGATTTCCGCCCCGCAACATCCGGCCACGCTGGCCTTGCCGGTGCGCGGCGACATCCGCTTCGACGACGTCACCTTCCACTACCCGCAGCGCCCGGATGCACCGGCGCTGGAAGGTTTCAGTCTGCATCTGAAACCGGGCGAAACGGTGGCACTGGTGGGCCCGTCGGGTGCCGGCAAAAGCACCGTGATCGCGATGCTGCTGCGCTTCCACGACCCGGATCAGGGCCGCATCCTGCTGGACGGGCAGGCCATCGTCGAACTGGATCCCGCCCGGCTGCGCGAAGCGATTGCGCTGGTGCCGCAGGCCCCGGTGATCTTTGCCGCCAGCGCCGCCGACAACATCCGCTACGGCAAGCTCGACGCCAGCGACGCCGAACTGCGTCGTGCCGCCGATTCGGCCAAGGCCAGCGGCTTTCTGGATGCGTTGCCGGACGGGTTTGCCAGCGAACTGGGCGAGCGCGGTGCGCGCCTGTCGGGCGGCCAGCAGCAACGCATCGCGATTGCCCGGGCCTTGCTGAAGGACGCGCCCATCCTGCTGCTGGATGAAGCCACCTCGGCGCTGGACGCACAAAGCGAGCGCGATGTGCAGCAGGCGCTGGAAAACCTGATGCAGGGCCGCACCACCCTGGTGGTGGCGCACCGGCTGGCCACCGTGCTCAAGGCCGACCGCATCGTGGTGATGGACCACGGCCGCATCATCGCCGAGGGCACCCACGCCGAGCTGCTGGCGCAGGGCGGGCTGTACGCGGAGTTGGCGAAGCTGCAATTCCTCGACTGAGCCGGTTGCTCGATCTTCCCTCTCCCCGCGGGCGGGGAGAGGGTGGCGATGCCGGGTGCGGGGCGGCGCGCGCAGCGAGCCGTGCGTTTACTTCTGCTTCCACGCCCCGCCGGCCTGGTACCACCAGCCAGCCTTCGCACTGGCGATCCACTGCTTGGCAAACACGCCGCGGATCTGCTCTTCCCATTCCGGATGGCCATTGGCCACCGCCACCTCGCGGTACACCGCCTTGCGGTCGCGGTTGTCGTCGGCCACCGCGGAATTGAGCGCCACCCGATCCTTCAATTCCACCTTCGCCGCATCGCGCACGCTGATCAGGCCATCGCTGGTGAAGCCCAGTGCACCGCTGTCGAACCCGCCACGCAGGCTGCCGTTGAAGCGCGCCTCCATGCGCGACTGGATGGCCTGGATCGCGGGCGTCTTGATGCTGATGTCCGGTGCCGCCTGCGCCTGCGCGCTGCCGATCCCCAGCAACACCCACGGGTCGAACCCATCCAGCTGCATCCGCACCGGCCGGGCCTGCAGGGCCATGCCACCGCCGCCGGCCGGGGCCTCCTTGATCTGCACCTTGTCACCTTCGCTGATGACCTTTTCCACGAACTGGCGGGCCGCCTCCTTGGCTTCCGCCGCCGGGAAATACACGTTGATCGTCACGCATGCGCTGAGCAGCAACGTGCTCACCACCGGCGTGCTTGCCACCGTGAGACCCATCCACTGTTTCATTGCCTTGCTCCTCGTCGTCCGTTGTCCTGCATCAATGAATCACCGGCGCCACGTCGCCCTTGCTGGCCGCCAGCAGGCGCTCCACCAGGGTTTGCCAGTCCACCGCCCGGTTGTAGCCCACCACCTCCAGCCGGGGCACGCCCGCGCCTTCCACGATAGTAAAAGCGTTGCCGTCTGAATGCAGGCCATTCATCGTGCAAATCTGGTTTTCCAGATGGCAGCCAATCCCGATCCGGCGATAGCCGAAGTCCTTGAACAGCGCAATCGCCTGGCCTTGCAAGGTCTGGATGAACGAACCGCCACCGACGCTGCCGATATCCTGCACCGCACGCTGGCTGATGCGTTTGCGCACGCCCGGGGCATCGTCGGTGATGAAGCGCGCATCGAACGCGACCGGCGTCCAGTCCACCAGCCGCAGATCCCGGATGCGGCCATCGAGCTTGCCGGTGATGCTGCCGAACCCCAGCACCTCGGTCAGCCGCAGCAGGTCCAGATCATCCAGCGCGATGTCCGCACTCAGGCTGGGGGCGGTGCCGAACGGGCGCTCCAGCGCGAGTTGCGAAAACGCCACCTGGCCATCGAACAACTGCAAGCCCAGCCCGCCATCGAAGTCGATGCGGTCATTGGCGTAACGGGCGCGCGGAATGCTGCCGCCCAGCTTGCCCTGGAACGCCGGCAAGCCCAGCGCCTGCGAAATCTTCCCGAAATCCAGGCTCTCCAACTGCAGGCCGAACCGGACCTCCAGCCCCGCCGCCCCCTGCGGTGGCCGGATCACCACATCGCGCAGGCCCAGCGTGCCGTCCATCATCGGAATCCGTACCGGCGCGCGCGTGCGCAACTCGCCCTGGCTGCTGGCAAACGGCAACGCGGCCGCGCCGAAAGCCAGCCCGTACAACTGCCCACGTTGCCATTGCAGGGCGCTTTCCACCGCCGTCACCGCCGCCGTGTAGCGCAGATCCCCGCGCAAACCATCGAACACGAACCGCCCGTTCGGGTCGCGCACGTCCACGTCGTGCAAACGGGCGGTGATCGTTGCCAACCCCGCGCCATCCAGCGCGGCATCGAGTTCCATCGCACCGTGCAGATCCACGTCGCGCAGGCCGAACAAGCCCATCCAGCCCGACAGGTAGCGCGGCTTCAACGGCGTCATGTCGCGGCTGTCGGCGTGCACGGCCAGAGCCGCCAGCCCGCCGTCCGCGGTCAGGCGCGCACTGGCCTGTGCCTGCAGGGTGTCGCCGTCCTGCCAGCGAATGTCTGGCAGCACCCAGCCCGCCCCCGCCGTCCGGGTTGCGCCCAGCTGGAACGCCACCGGCGTGGCCGGCAGCGACACATAGGTGTTGCCGGCCAGGAATTCGCCGCCGTGCAACTGGCCTGCCACCTGCACGCCGGCATCGGTCGCGGCACTGCGATAGTCCAGCTGCAAGCTGCCGGTCAGCTTCTCGGCCGCAATCCCGGCATCCGCCGTCTCGAACCCGGCCGCGCTGACCCCCAGCCGGCCCTGCACGCGCAACGGCGCGGCGGTCGCGGCCACCACCTGCAAGCGCCCATCCAGCATGCCCGTCCTCCATTGTGCCGCAGGCCAGGCCTGCGCCAGCAACGCCTGCGCCCATGCCAGCGGCAACCGCTGCAACTCCAGCGTGGTCACATCGGGGGTTGCGGCCAGCCGCTCCAGGGCCATGCGCGATGATCCCTGCGCCAATTGCGCACGGGTGCCGGCGGCATCCAGTTGCACCGCCAATTGCACCGGCGGCAGACCGCCGGCACGCAACGCACCGGCGCATTGCCAACCCGCGGTGGCGGTGCGCTGCAAGGGGCAACGCCAATGCAAATCCTGATAGTGATACCCCAACCCGGGGGCATCCACCCTGCCCGCCCACAGCTGCAACTCGCCTTCACTTGCACCGTCGGGCCACTGCAACTGCAGGCGTACCTGCGCCAGCGTCGCCACCGGCGTGTGCAACTTCGCCACCTGCATCGTCAGCACCCGCGCCTGTGCCACCGGCGCGGCCAGCAGCAGCATCGGCAGCAGCAGCCGCAACGGCAAGCGGGTCAGGGTTGGCATCCGGGACGGCATGGGTGCAGCATACAAACCCCGGAGGTCATCGCGATGAACCCAGGCCTTGTCGCCGCCCTGCCACACCTGTTGCTGGTCGAAGACGACCCCACCAGTGCCGCCTTCCTGGCCGAGGCCGCCACCGCCTTCCCGGCGCGGGTGACACTGGCCGGCAGTCTGGCCGAGGCCTTCACGGCCAGCGTCGGGCAGACCTTCGACCTGCTGTTGATCGACGCCCATCTGCCCGACGGCTTCGGCCACGCCCTGTTGCGGCAACTGCGCCAGCGTGGCATCACCGCGCCGGCGCTGGCACATACCGCCCAGGCCGATGCCGCCACCAGCGCGCCGCTGCAGGCCGCCGGCTTCCTCGATGTGCTGCAAAAGCCGATGTCCGTGCTCCATCTGCACGCCGCATTGCGGCAGCACCTGCAGCAGCCGGCACCCTCCCCCCCGATCTGGAACGATGCCGGCGCACAGGCGGCGGTAGGCGGGAACCGGAGCCACGTGGCGCAACTGCGGTCGCTGTTCCTGCAGGAACTGCCCGGCCAGCGGAACCGCATCGGTGCCGCCACGGCGCGGCAGGACGTGGTCGCGGTGCGAGCCGAACTGCACAGGCTGACCGCCAGCTGCGGCTTCGTCGGCGCCGATGCACTGGCACAGGCGGTGCAGGCCCTGCGCGCCGCGCCACTGGAGCCGGCCGCCAAGGCGGCACTGGACGCCGCCATTGCCGACCTGCTGATGGTGCCACCGGCAACCGCCTGACCGTCAGCGTGGCGGCATCGCCTGCAAGCGCCCGGCCTCCAGCCGCAGCACGCGATCGGCCAGCGCCAGGCTGGCGGGGCGATGGGTAATCATGATCACGGTGCGCTGTTTCAGCACGTCATGGCATTCGGCGATGAATTCGGCCTCGCCCTCGGGGTCGAACATCGCGGTGGCCTCGTCCAGGATCAGGATCGGTGGATCCTTCAGCAGCGCCCGCGCCAACGCCAGCCGCTGGCGCTGGCCGCCGGAGAGCTTCACCCCTTGATCGCCCACCACCGTGTCATAGCCCTGCGGCAACGCGGTGATGAAAACATGCGCCCGCGCTGCACGCGCCGCGCGTTCGACTTCGGCCTGGGTTGCCTGCCCGCGCCCGTACACGATGTTCTGGCGCACCGTCGCGTTGAACAGCAGTACCTGCTGTGCCACCAACCCGATCTGCCCGCGCAGCGCCGACAGCCGGAATTCGCGCACATCCACGCCGCCGATGGCGATGCGCCCCGCCTGCGGCTCCAGCAACCGCAACAGCAGATGCACCAATGTGCTCTTGCCGGCGCCATTGCTGCCGGTCAGGGCCACGGTTTCGCCCGCCGCAATCACCAGATCGAACCCGGCAAACAACCGTGCACGCCCCGGATAGGCAAACCCCACCGCCTCGAACCGGATCTCGCCCGCATGCGGCACCTGCGCCAGCGTGCCTGCATCCACTTCCGGCGCGGCCTGCAGCGCCTCACCCAGACGCTGCGCCGCACCGCGCGCGGTCTGGGTCATGCCATAGACGTTGGCCAACTGGCCCAGCGGGCTGACCAGCACCAGGCCATACAGGAACAGACTGACCAGTGTCCCCATGCCGGTTTCGCCGCCCACCACCGAACGCCCGGCCAGCCCCAGCAACAACAGGATCGCGCCCGCCCCGATCACCTGCACCAGCGGCAGAATCGCGTCTTCCCAGCGCGCCTGCCGGAACTCGCTGGCGAACAGTTTTTCGGCGGCATCCCGATAGCGCTGCGCCTCGGCGGCATCGGTGGCGAACGCCTTGATGACCGGCAGCAGCGCCAGGTTCTGCTCGGCCAGCGCGCTCTGGTCGGCCCAGGCCTGCATCGACGCCGCACCCAGTGGTCGCAATTTGCGCCCAAGCAGTTTCAACACCACGAACAACACCGGCATCAACACCGCGACGCACACCGCCACCAGCGGTGCCATCCGGAACATCAGCAGCAACGCACCGGCCAGGGTGAACAGCAACGGCACCAGCGGCACCAGCGCCGCGGTCACGAAACTGCTCAACCGATGCACATCCCCCAGCAGCAGCGCCAGCACATCCCCGCGTTGCCGCGCGTGATGCCAGGCCAGCGGCAGTGCCTGCAGATGCGCATACAGCTGCGCGCTGACATCGGCCACCATCTGCCCGGACGCCCGCTGCAACTGCATCGCCACCACATAGCCCAGCGCCTGCTGCGCGCAGATCAACCCGAACAGCAGCCACAGCAACGCCCCCACCTGCTGGTTGAACAACAAGCGGTCGGTCAGCACCCCGCCCAACCACGGTTGCGCCAGGGTCGCTGCGCTTTGCACCAGCATCAAACCCAGCGCCAGCAGCAACTGCGGCAGGTGCGGGCGCAGCCAGGTGCGCAGCATCGACCACAACGAAGGTTGCGCAAGTGGCGTCATCAGTGGCAGCGATGGCGTGTCATCCGGCACAAGGATGCCGGCAACGCGTGCCGGCGTCACCTGGATTCGGCCACATGCGCGCTGGATCACCCCCGCGCGTCTCGGCCATACTTGCAGATATCCCTCAGGACGAGACCGCCATGCCCGCTTTCCCGAACAGTGTCACGCTGGAAAGCCGGCTGGTTCGATCCCCCGATGTCCTCTTCCAGGAAGTGGGCGGCGAAGCCGTGCTGCTGGATCTGGCCAGCGAGCAGTACTTCGGGCTGGATCCGGTGGGCACGCGGATCTGGGAACTGCTCGATGGCGAAGCGCCGCTGGCCCGCATCCACCACACACTGGCCGCCGAGTACGATGCCAAGCCCGCGCGCATCGGCGAGGATCTGCTGGCGCTGGCGCAGACGCTGCTGGACGCCGGCCTGGTGCAGCCACGCTGACATGTCACGGGCGTTGCGCCAGTGGTGGGCCCTGCCCAGGCGCGAGCGCGTCCTCCTGCTCGTCCTGATGGGGTTGCAACCGCTGTTGTCGCTGTCGCTGCGCCTGCTGGGCTATCGCCGGACCCGGGCGATGCTTGAAGCCCTGAGCCAGCGTCCGGCCATGCCGGCCGTCAACCCGGAACAACGGGCCGCCGCACAGCGGCTGGCCGAACTGGCCAATATCGCCGGCCGACGCGGCCCGGTCGCCAGCACCTGCCTGCGGCAGGCGCTGGCGGTGCATTGGCTGCTGCGGCGCCGGGGCCTGCAGCCGCAGCTGCGGTTCGGCGTGGATCGCATCGGCGCCACCCCCGACATGCATGCCTGGGTGGAACTGGAAGGCGTCCCGCTGGCGCAGCCGCAGCTGCGGCATCGCGCGTTTCAGCCGGCGACGTCGGCCAGCACCGCGGCCACCACCGACTCCAGCGCATCGTAGCGGCGCGGATAGTCCAGCCGCCGCAGCGGCACCTCGCGCACCAGCCGCGCGCCGGCGGCCAGGTTGCGCTTGAGCACCGACGGGTTCTTGATGTCCAGCACGAAGGCGTTCGCGGCCAAGCCGATCAAGGCCTGCGACGGCGACAAGGTTTCGATGGCCGGTGCATCCACCTTGCCTTCGCCCAGCAGGTAGACGCGCGCCAGCGGCAGCGCACGGTCGCAGTGCGGCAAATCGGTCGCCGCCTCAAGCCGCGGTTTCGGCGAGCCTTCGACGTAGACGCTGCGGCCCTCGCCCAGCGCCGCGACGCTGTCTTCCCACAGCCGCACGTGCGCGGCATGCGGATGCACGTGGATGCGCGGCTGCGCAAAGTCCAGGTGCAGGCAGTCGTCGCTCAGGAACGCGTAGCCACGCTTGGCGAAGGCGGTGGTCAGCGTGGATTTGCCCGCGCCGGAGGGCGCCAGGAAGGCGACGGCGGCATCGCCAACGGCAATCGCGCCGCCGTGGAAGACCTGTTCGCCGCGCAGGGAGAGCAGCAGGGGTTGAACCTGCTGTTCATAGATACCTTGCCAGGCGACATCAGCATCCCGAACCGGTACACACTCGACCGCCGAGGTGCTCGGATCGACAACGAAATCGGCAATCCCGTGGAACCGCAGCAGGAAGCCACCATCGGCACGGCGCGAAAACTCGGCCGAACACCCCTCTTCGCCAGCATTCCAACGCTGGAAGAATGCCGAAGTCGATCGTTGCTGTTGTGCCGGCGATACTTTCAGTCGCAGCCAACGCGTCATCAATCGAAATCAGCAAGGCCTCTTGTTGGTATTGCCGGTGCAGAATTTTGGTGGGCCAGGCTACGCCGTATTCTCGGGAGAACCCTTTGAGCCGGATGCCGTGAGATCGGCGAGACCACCCAGCCGGCACAGGCTCGGCGCCGCATACGTGCGCTTGCCCATCAACTCCACGTGCGTGGAGACGTCCTTGGTTTCCATCAATCCCCCTGTCGGATTCGGTTGTCGGCGCTGCAGGCCGCGCCTGCGATGCGTTTTTTCATATGTTTAAGACGGCGTGAATTCTATCACGAAAAAGCTTGACCAAAGTCAAGCTTCCATCAATCAATGCGCCACTTCGAACGCAGATTTGGTCACCGCCTGCCCGCGGCCGCCTACCCCGCTCCGCCCAGGCCCGCCAGCCAGCGTTGCAGGGTCGCCATTTCCAATACGGCGTCATTGCCGACAAGATCGGCGGTTCCTTTCGCCCAGCCCGCGCGCGCGGCGGCCAGGGCCGCCGGATCGACCCATTCCGCCAGCACCCCTGCTGCGTCCGCCATTGCCGCCGCCACCCAATCCCGGCCGGCCTCCAGCACCGCGCGGGTGACCTGCGGCCCCAGATGCTGCTTGCCCGAGTGCCAGCCCACCGCGCCCAGCTCGGGCGCATAGGCGGCACGCGCGACATGCTTGGTCCAGCCGTCGCGCACCACCACCTCCATCGGCACGCGCAGGAAGAAGTCGACCACCCGCTGGTCGCACCACGGATGCCGCGTTTCCACTCCGAAGCGCGCGGCGGCCAGGTCAAAGCCTTCCATGCCACGCATGAAGCCGGGATTGGCCCACACCCAGTGGCGGTAGCCGGTCCAGTCGCGCAGGGCGGGATCGGCGCGCAAGCGCAGGCGCTGTTCCAGCGTGCGCTCGCGCAGATGCATGGAAGCGACGCGCTGTGGATGCATCAACCCCCGGAACGGCGCATCGCCAGCGCATTGGTCAGCCAACCGATAGCGCATGCGCGCCAGCCATTGCGGTTCCAGCCGGCTGGCGACGCCCGCAGCGAAGATCCGCGGCGCCGACAGATGCTTGAGATAGGTATGCGTCTTCGCCGCGGCGCGCGCTTCCCGCCAGGCCGCCAGCGGCTGCCCGGCCAACGCCATGCGGCCGATGTAGTTGTCCGGCGTGGACGTCGCCAGGTCGCCGTCGATGCCGTCCAGCATCATCCGGCTGCCGGCCGCGGCCGCCGCCTGGTTGACCAGCATTGGCAGGATGATCGAATTGCGGATCGGGTGCGCGTGCTCGAACACCTCGCGCAGCAGCTTGGGCAGGTCGACGACGCCTTCCAGGCCGGGGATCGGCAGACGCAGCGCATCCGGCGACTGCGCCAGCAGGGTTTCGATATTGCTGCGCTCCTCCTCCGCCCACGGCTGGTCGGCGACCACCGACACCCGCCGCAGCGGCAGACCCTGCCCGAGCGCACTGGCGTGGATCGCGGCCGAGTCGATGCCACCGCTGAGCATCAGCGCGGGCGTGGTCGGCGACCGCAGGCGCACGCGCACCGCATCGTCGAACACGGCGCGGAATGCTTCGACGCAAGCGTCGTGCGACGGCAAGCGCAATGGTTCTAGCGGGCCGAACGCCCAGTAGCGGCGCAGGGCCACACGCCCGTCGGCAGCGGCCTCCAGCACCTCGCCCGGCAGCAGCCGCTGGATATCGCGATACAACGTGCCGCTGCGGTCTTCATCATCGAACACCGGCACCAGGTTGCTGGCCACGCGATCCGGGTTCGGCTCGGAAGGAATGCCATCGACACCCAGCAGGGCCTCAGCCTCCGATGCGAACGCCAGCATCGCCGGCGTGCGCGTCCAATACAGCGGACGCACGCCGATGCGGTCGCGCACCAGACTCAGCTGCGCACGCGCCGGCTCCCACACCGCCAGCGCGTAATCGCCGAGCACATGGCGCCAGAGTTCTTCGCGCCAGCGCAGCCAGGCCTGCGCGAACAGTTGCGCGTCACCCAGCGCGTCCAACCCGCCCCGCGCAATGCCCAGGGCACGCGCCAGTGCGTCGCGATCGTCGATGCGGCCATCGACCACCAGCCAGCCCGCCTGTGGCAACGCGGCGGGCTGCACATCCAGCACCGACTGCGGTGCCGCATGCAGCGCGCCGAACGCAAGCGCAACGGCGCCAGCGTCGTGCACGCGAATGCCTTGCGGGCTGCGCTGGGCCATGCGCCGGGCAATCCGCTGCGCAAGCTCACCTGCCAGCGGGGCCCCGTCGAAACGCAGAACGCCCGTGATCGCCGCCATCTCAGCCCCCCAACCCGCGCCGCAAGCCCACCCACCAGCGGTGCAGATACGCACGCAGCAGGGCGAAGGGCCCGTGTGCGCCGTAACGGTGTTGCATGAAACGCGGGGACGGCAGCAATTTCCGCCACAGCCACCCTGCCCGCGCCCGCCAGGGCAAGGCGCGCAGCTGGGCACGGTCCATGGCCCCCTGGTCCGGCACCGCCGGCAACCGCCGTGGCTGGCTGGCGGCCTGCACGCGCAACGTCTGCAACACCGCCCCCGGCACCGGCGCCGCCAGCACGGCCTGCGCCGCCAACAAGCCATCCACACAGAATGCGGCCACGCCCAACGTGCCCGACTCGGCCAGCAAGGCCTCCCACATCGCGGCATCCGCCTGTTCGGCCAGCAGCTTGATGTCGTACAGCCAGATCAAGCGATTCTGCTGGCCATGCGCGAAGTTCGTGACCCGGTGCAGCAGCGCATGCAGCAAGGCATGCATGCGGTCCAGACCGTTGGCCTGAGGATGCAGGGCAGGCAACGCCACACGCTGCGCCCAGAGTGGCTCGAATGTCAGCCCTCGGGTCAGCAGCGGATGGTTGATCAACTGCCAATGCAGGTCGACGGCGGTACCGAATCCCCCGCCGACCGGGCGAGCCAGCGCCACCTCGCACTCGGCGGTGGCATCCACATCCACCTCGCCCAGCAGCACATAGCCGGCGTCACGCAACACCGCCACCGCCGCCTTTGCCTGCACCCGATCGGCCACCAGCAGATCCAGGTCGCAGCGTGGCCGCAGGGCGGGCGAAGGATAGAGGCTGTACGCCAGCGCCGTGCCCTTGAGCACCAGCACCGGGATGTTGGCCCCATCCAGCAACGACAGCACCTCGCGCGCCTGCGCCAACTGCGCCAATTCGCGCATGGTCTCCTGCCGAACGGCGTCCTGCAGGCGTTTCTGGAACCCTGCATCAACGGCATTCGGGGCAACCTGCGCACAATGCGCCGCCAGCAACGCCAACACCCCTTCCTCGGCCGCCACTGCCAGCAGTGCATCCACGTCACGCGGCAACGGCCCGGCATCGCGCCCGGACAACCTGCCCGCCAGCCAGGAAAAGAAATCAGAGAACATTTTTATTTGCCACCACAAAAAGCAAAAAGGGGACGGAGGGAATTAACGCACCTTAATTCCCTCCGTCCCCTTTTTGCGCGTTTTCCGAATGCAGAGCCAGCCCAGCAGGCCGGCCAGCAGATCCACGCCGACATCCGACAGCCTTGCATGCCTGCCGGGCACGAACAGCTGCGCCAGTTCCGTCAATGTGCCGAATGCCAGCAGGGCGATACCCGCCCGACGTGCGGGCCAGTGCGGGAAGCGCAATGCCAGCGCCGCACCCAGCAGCAGGAACAGGGCCACATGAATCAGATTGAGCGGGCCGCCGATGCGTTCGACCCACGACATCGGCAGATTGAACCAGTGCCAATGCTCGCGCATCCAGGCGATCGTGGTGTTCGGCAACAGCAGCGCCACCAGCACCTGCACCGTGATCACCAGCAGCAGGACGCTGCGCAGGGCCTGGCGGGCACTGCCAGCCATGCTCAGTGCCCCAACTCGGCATATACGGCCAGCGTCTCGCGCACCACGATCCGTTCGTCGAACTGCGCCATCGCCTTGGCCCGCGCGGCCACTCCCAGGCGCTCGCGCAGGCCGGCATCGCGCACCAGCCGGGCCATCGCTTCGGCCAGCGCCACGCCGTCCTTCACCGGCACCCGCAGGCCATCCACCGCGTGTTCCACCACCTCACGACAACCGGGCACATCGGTGGCGATCAACGCACAGCCGCATGCCGCCGCTTCGATCAGCCCCTTCGGCAAGCCTTCGCGATAACTCGGCAACGCCACCACATCGACCGAACGCAGCAGCGCCGGCATGTCGTCCACATGCCCCAGCCAATCCAGCACGCCTTCGTCCACCCACTGCCGCACCGTGGCCTCCGGCACCGCCGCCGGGTTACCCGGGTCCGGGTCGCCGGCCAGCAACAGATCCACCGGCAATGCCCATTCGCGCAGCAGGCGTGCCGCTTGCACGTACTCGGCCAAGCCCTTGTCCCACAACAGCCGTGCCGGCAGCAGCACGCGGACGCGTGCACCGCGTACGCGCACGGGATCGGGCGCAAAGCGCACGCAATCCACGCCGGAGCCGGGAATCAACCGCACCCGCGCCGCATCCACCAGGCCTGCCTGTTCGAACAAGGCGACATCATCGGGGTTCTGCAAGATCAAGCGTGCATTGCGCCCGCCCAGCGCCAGCTTCAACAACGCCCGCACCACCGGCCGCAGTGCACGCGCCTTGAACGACTCGCTGATGAACACATAGCCCATCCCGGCCACCGCGTTCACCCGTCCGGGCACCCCCGCCACCCGCGCCGCCAAGCCGCCATACACCGCACATTTGATGGTGAACCCATGCACCACGTCGGGCCGCTCGCGACGCAGAAGACGCACCAAATGCCAAAGCAAGGCCGCCTCCCGCAACGGATTCAGACTGCGCCGATCCATCGGCAGCGGCTGCCAACGCAGCCCCAGCGCACGCAGCTTCTCGCCGTAAGGCCCGGGCGGAGAAAGCAGCAACACGTCATGGCCGGCATCACGCAACGCCAGGGCCAGCGAGCGGCGGAAATTGTAGAGATACCACTCGGTGTTGGCGAAAAGGACGATTTTCATGCTGCGGGCAAAAAAGGGGCAAAAAAGGGGACGGAGGGAATTAAATGCGTTTAATTCCCTCCGTCCCCTTTTTTTGGGTTCCGCGCACTTTTGCACAGCGGGGCGCAATTACGGAATGTTGCGGCGCAATAACTGCGCAGCCCCGCATGCCACGTCTTTACGCATATTCCGTGCCAACAAATAAGCGCGTCCTGCCTTTCAGGTTATCACGCCAATTTACACACGTCCCATGACCTTCGTCATGGTATGGCCGGCCATGTTACACCAAAATAACCAGTTTGCGACAGCATTCACATTGCATTGCAACGTCCTCAAAGTAGAGGCGCCAAACGCGTATCAACTAGACATATGCGTGCTGGCGTGTCTTGACACTCCTGTCGGACATCACCGCTCAAAAGGAGACCCCGATGAGCACAGTAGTTCGTTTCACCAACGATGACCTCGTTGCGATCGATGCCGCCCTGACCCAGCTCGAACAGCGCCTTACCCGGCTGATCGCGCTGGACACCAGGGAACGCCGGCGTCTGTACAAGATGGGCAACAAGACGGAGAAGTTCTGTCGCGAAACCCTGAACGTGCTGGACAAGAACCGGCAGATGGTCAACCCGGCGATGGACCTGAACGGGGCGCTTGGCGCCCTGCGTACCATCGACGAACTGCGTCCGCGTGCCAAGCAGATCCAGCGGCTTGCCGAACGGATGCGGGCCACCGAGTTGGCACTCGGCTCCGACGTGGCCACCGCCGCCCGCAAGGGTTACAAGGACATGGCGGAATACGGCGCGCAGCACGGGCTCTCGGCCATGCGGCAGACCCTGTCGGTACGGTTCAAGCGGCGTCCGGCCGCGGCCAACGACGACAGCAACGCGACAGGGGCGGCCTGACCGCCCAGAAATAACCCCCGGGGAGGTACCAGCGATGGGGGTGCAACACCGATCGGGCCCGCAAGGGCCCGATCTCTTTTTGCTTGCCAGAAAAGGGGACGGAGGGAATTAAGCGCATTTAATTCCCTCCGTCCCCCTTTTCTGACCTGCACATTCGGGGAAAACCGATACCACCCGGTAGCGCACCGGCCAACACTGCAATCACTTCCAGCAAAGGCCTGGCCCATGCCCCGTCAACCCCGGATTGAAGTCCCCGGCATCCCGATGCATGTCACCCAGCGCGGCGTAAATCGCTGTGCGATCTTCCTCGACGACAGCGACCGGCACCATTACATGCACCTGCTGCGCGATGCATGCGCGGATCACGGCGTCCTCCTCCACGCGTACGTCCTGATGAACAACCATGTCCACCTCCTGGTTTGCGCCGAACAGGCAGGTGTCGTGTCGCGCGCGATGCGCGCCATTGGTCAGCGCTACGTGCAGGCATTCAACCAACGCCACGAACGCAGCGGCCCGCTCTGGCAAGGGCGCTACAAATCCAGTCTGGTCGATTCCGAAGCCTACGCCCTGCGCGTGATCCGCTACATCGAACTCAACCCGGTACGCGCAGCGATGGTTGCCACACCCGAAGCACACCGATGGTCCAGCGTCCACCTGCACCTTGGCCTCAAGCCGGACGCGCTGGTGACCCCGCACCCGCTTTATACCTCGCTGGGCGATACCGCTGCCGAACGCAGCCACATTTATCGCGCCTGGCTGCTGTCCGGGACACAGGACGAAGAACTGGCCCGCATCCGCGCCCATTTGGCACAACAAAAAGCACTGGGCCACCCCCGCTTCCAGACCATGCTCGAAAAGACCCTGAACCACCCGGTGGCCCTGAAACCCCGCGGCCGCCCAACAAAAAAGGGGACGGAGGTAATTAAGCGCGCTTAATTACCTCCGTCC
>JAGWUF010000047.1 GCA_028868545.1 Lysobacteraceae bacterium
TACAAGGACGTGCCGTTCGACATCCTGGTGGATTCGCCGGTGTACGCCGGCCGTTACGCGAAGAACATCGACCTCACCCCGAAAGGCAGCAGCGTGCCGGTGAAGCTGGGCGTGGTCGCCGATGCCGCCAAGTATCTGGAAGCCAAGCCCGAGCAGGTGAAGCTGCACCAGGCAATGGTGGAACAGGCAGTGAAACTGTACGGCGCGCAGCACTACAACCATTACCAGTTCCTGTTCTCGCTGTCCGACCAGATGGGCGGCAATGGCCTGGAGCACCAGCGCTCCAGCGAGAACGGCGTGGGCACCGGCTACTTCACCGAGTGGAACCCCAAGACCGGCTTCACCGACCTGCTGGCGCACGAATACACCCATAGCTGGAACGGCAAGTACCGGCGCGGCAAGGACCTGTGGGTACCCACCCTCAACACGCCCATGCAGGACAGTCTGTTGTGGGTGTACGAAGGCCAGACCCAATACTGGGGCAACGTGCTGGCGGCGCGCAGCGGCATGCGCCCGCTGCAAGCCAGCATCGACGCACTGGCCTCGGTGGCGGCCACCTACGCCGACAACCGCCCGGGCCTGCAATGGCGCAACGTGCAGGACACCACCAACGACCCGATCATCGCCAGTCGCGCCCCGCGGGCCTACCGCAACTACCAGATGAGCGAGGACTACTACTCCGGCGGGCAGATGATCTGGCTGGAGGCCGATGCGCTGATCCGCAGCAAGACCGGCGGCAAGAAGTCGCTGGACGATTTCGCCAAGGGCTTCTTCGGTGTCCGTGATGGCGAATGGGAACAGCAGAACACCTACACCTTCGAAGACGTGGTGGGCGTGCTCAACGGCGTCATGCCGTACGACTGGGCGAGCTTCCTGCGCGAACGCCTGGACGGCAAGAAGGGGCTCACCGGCGGCATCGAGGCGGCCGGCTGGACGCTGGTGTACAAGGACAGCCCCAGCGACTACGCCAAGGGCATGGGCCGCGCCTTCGGTGGCGGCGGTGCCGACCTCACCTACTCGCTGGGCTTGTCCGCCGGCAAGGACGGCACCCTCTCCGACGTACGCTGGGACGGTCCGGCCTTCAATGCCGGGCTGGGCACCGGCACCACGATCGTGGCGGTGAACGGCCAGAACTTCAGCGGCCCGTTGCTGGAAGACGCGGTGAAGGCGGCCAAGGACGGCAAGGCCCCGATCGAATTGCTGGTGAAGGAATTCGACCGCTACCGCACCGTCAAGATCGACTACCACGGCGGCCTGCGCTACCCGCACCTGGAGCGCATCCCTGGCAAGCCCGACTACCTCACCCCGATTTTGACGGCGAAAAAGTAAGCGGGGCTAATCGCCAGCGTACATCGCTCACTCGCCGCATCAGCAGCCGTGCAACACAACCCCTGAAACGCAAGGCCCGCAGCGATGCGGGCCTTGTGCGCCATGGGTGATCAGGAAGTGAACCTGACCCCGTTATTCCGTTATTGGCCCTCCAATCCAGCTACTCAACACATTCACCCCGGCATCCAGCAGCACCAGGTCGGCGCGGTAGCCGGGGGCGATGCGACCGATTGCATCGCCAAGGCCGAGGAACTCGGCCGGGTATTGCGCCGCCATCCGGCAGGCTTCGTCCAGTGGCAGGCCCAGCAGGTGCACCGTGTTGCGCACGGCGCTGGCCATGTCCAGCGCGGAGCCGGCCAGTGAGCCGGCGGCGTTGCGCACCACGCCGTCGATGGCGGTGATGGTTTCGCCGTAGAGGTCGAAGCTGGGGTTGTCGCCGCCCACCATCGGCATCGCGTCGGTGACCAGCAACACCTTGCCGCGCGGCTTCGCCTTGATGGCCACCTTCAGGCTGGCCGGGTGCACGTGCACGCCGTCCACGATCACGCCCACCCAACTGTGCGCATCCTCCAGCGCGGCACCGACCACGCCGGGTTCGCGGCCCTGCAGCGGCGTCATCGCGTTGTACAGGTGGGTGAAGCCGGTGAGGCCGGCATCCAGCCCCGCGCGGATGTCTGCATAACTGCCGGCGGTGTGGCCGGCGCAAACAATCGCGCCGCGTTCGACCATCGCCTGAATCGTCGCCACCGGCACCCGTTCCGGGGCCAGCGTGATGACGGTGACGCCGTTGTCCAGCGACGTGGCCATCGCGATTTCCGCCGCATCCGGCACGCGGAATTTGCCGGCGTCATGCGTGCCCTTGCGCGCCGGCGCGATGTAGGGGCCTTCCAGATGGATGCCGAGCACGCCGGGCACGCCCTGTGCGATGGCGCTGCGGGTCGCGTCGATGGCGCGCCGCATCACGTCGGCATCGTCGCTGATCAGGGTGGGCAGCAGGCCGGTGGTGCCGAACTTGCGGTGGCCGCGGGCAATGGACGCCAGCGCCTCGACCGAGGTGTCGTTGTTGAACAGCACCCCGCCGCCGCCGTTGACCTGGACGTCGATGAATCCCGGCACCAGATAGCCACCCTGAAGATCGATGTGCTCACCATGCGGAGGCGGCTCGCCGTGCAGCACGGCGACGATATGGCCGTCTTCGACCACCAGACACGCGTCGGTTTCGAAGCCGCGTTCGGTGAGGATGTGGCCGTTGTGGAAAATCCGCGTGCTCATGCTCACACCGTTTCCGTCACCTTGTTCAGATGCGGCGGCACATCCGGATCGAACCCGCGCGCCAGCGACAGCGCATTGGCCACTGCGTAGAACGCCTGCACGGTGAGGATGGGCGTGACGGCCGGATGCGGCGAGGGCGGCAAGGGCAGTGCATGATTGCCGCGGGCACCGGGGCGCGCGATCCACACCGGTGCGCCGCGCTTGCGGAATTCCTCGGCCACTGCGGCGGTGCCATCGCCGGTTTCGTCATCTTGTGCGAACGCGAGGATGGGGAAATCCGCGCCGATGATCGCCATCGGCCCGTGCTTCACCTCCGCCGAGGAAAACGCCTCGGCATGCAGGCCGCAGGTTTCCTTGAACTTCAGCGCCGCTTCCTGCGCTGCACCCAGCCCCAGCCCGCGCCCCAGCACGAACAGGTGCTTGGCCAGACGCAGGCCGGACACCAGGTCCGACCAGTCTTCCCGCCATGCTGCACGCATTGCGTCAGGCAGCGCGGCCACCGCCGCCAGCAGCCTGGCATCGCCGCTCCAGTGCGCGGTCAGTTGCAGCAGCGCGGCCAGCGAGCACAGGTAACTCTTGGTGGCGGCCACGCTGTTTTCCGGGCCGGCATGCAGCGGCAGCACGGTGTCGGCCAGTCGGGCCAGTGGCGAATCGGCCACGTTCACCAGTGCCAGCACATGCGCGCCGCCGACCCTGGCGATCTCGGCATTGCGCAGCAGGTCGGGGCTCTTGCCGGACTGCGAAATGGCGACGAACAACACGTCGTCCAACTTCGGCTGCACCGCATACACCGAGCCCACCGACGGCGAGGCCGACGCGGTGATCAGGCCCAGGGCGGTTTCGAACAGGTATTTGCCGTAGGTGGCGGCGTGGTCCGAGCTGCCACGTGCGCAGGTGACGATGAAGCGCGGCGGCTGCGCGCGCAGGCGCTGGGCGAGGCCGGCCACGATCGGCGCGTTGGCGGCGAATTGACGTTCGACGGCGGTGGCCGCTTCGGCGGCCTCGGTGTGCATCCAGGTGGAGTCGGGGGCGGGCATGCGGGGTGGGATCCGGAAAGGGTCAGGAAGCGGGGCGCGGGGGCGCGGTGGAGCCGCGCACCACCAGTTCGGGGCTGAAGCCCTGGTTGGGTGTGCTGGCATCGACCTGCCCGCGGATGCCGGCCAGCAGGCGACGCGCGGCATGGCGGGCGATGTCTTCGGTGGCCTGGCGGGCGGTGGTCAGCGCCGGCCAGCTTTGCTTGGAGAACGGGCTGTCTTCGAAGCCGGCGATCGACAGGTCATACGGCACGTTGAGCCCGCCCGAGCGTGCGGCGGCCAGCACGCCGGCGGCGATTTCGTCGTTGCTGCCGAAGATCGCGGTGGGCCGCTGCGGGAGCTGCAACAACTTGCGCGCGCCACGAAAGCCGTCGTCGAAGGCATAGTCGCCCTCCACCACCAGCTCCGGATCGGCGGCGATGCCGTAATCGCGCAGCGCATCGACATAGCCCTGGTGGCGCTCCCACGAGGAGCCGTGCGATTTGCCACCCCACAGGAAACCGATGCGCTGGTGGCCCAGCTGGATCAGGTGCTCGACGATGGCGTAGGCGGCATCGCGGTCGTCCACGAACACGCAGGCGCCGCCGCCTTGCGGATCGGCGGCGGCGGAGACGATGCGCACCAGCGGGATGTCATGGGCCAGCAGCGCATCCACCAGCGCCTGGTTTTCCGACATTGGCGGTGCCAGCACGATGCCGGCCAGCCGCGCGTTGCGCACCAGCTGCACGATCTCCTCGGCCAGCCGCGGCGAGGTCGAGTCGCAGGGGTGGATCTGCAAGCCGTAGCCGGTTTCGCGGCACACCGACAACACCCCGTTCTGCATCGCGATCACGTAATACGGGTTGGGGTTGTCGTACAACAGGCCCAGCGCGTACGACTGCGCGCTGCGCAGGCTGCGTGCCGACGGATCCGGCTGGTAGCCCAGCGCGGCGATGGCGTGTTGCACCTTGTCGCGGGTGCGGGCGTGCACGCCGGCTTCGTCGTTGATGACCCGCGACACGGTCTTCAGCGAGACCTGCGCGCGGGCGGCAACGTCCTTGATGGTGGGTTTGCGCACCGTGACCTCGATTGTTTCAGCGGCCGACATTGTGCCCGCGGGTGGCGAAGAACAGGATGTAGAGATAACAGGGCACCATCAGCAGCAGGAACACCAGCTGGAAATCCAGGGTGTCCTTCAGGTGCACGAACAACTGCGGCACCACCGCGCCGCCGCTGATGCCCATGATCAGCAGTGCCGAACCGCGCTCGGTGAAGCGCCCCAGGCCCTGGATGGCGAGCGGGAAAATCGCCGGCCACATCATCGCGTTGGCGAAGCCCAGCGCCGCCACGCAGGCCACCGAGGCCATGCCGTGGGTGACATACGCACCCACCGTGAGCAGCACGCCCAGCACCGCCGACACCGCCAGCCAGCGCTCCTGCGAGATGACGCGCGGAATCAGCACCAGGCCCGTCAGATAACCCACCAGCATGGCGCCCAGCGTGAACGAAGTGAAGAAGCGGGTCTGATCCAGCGGCAGGTTGAAGCCTGCGCCATAGGTGCCGATGGCATCGCCGGCCATCACTTCGCAGGCCACGTACACGAAGATGCACAACGCGCCCAGCCACACGTGCGGGTACTGGAAGATGCTGGTTCTGCCGGCACCGCTGCCGCTGTCGGCATTCACGTCTTCGGCGCGCAGCTCCGGCAACGGCGAAAACAGGATGCCCACCGCCAGCAGCGCCAGCAGGCCGGCCATCGCCATGTAGGGGTCGTGCACGCGTGCGGCGAAGTCGTTGAGCAACTGCTCCTTGCCGACGGCATCGGCGGCGGCCACGCGCGCGCTGAAATCATCCAGTCCGTGCATCACCAGGGCCCCCATCGCCAGTGGCGCCAGCATTCCCGCCAGTTTGTTGCAGATCCCCATGATGGCGATGCGCTGCGCGGCGCCTTCGATCGGGCCGAGGATGCTGATGTAGGGGTTCGATGCGGTTTGCAGGATCGCCAGGCCGGCGCCGATGACGAACACGCCGGTGACCGCGCCGGCATACACGCGGCCGGTGGTGAACTGGCCGAACACCGCCGCGCCGATGGCCATCGCGAACAGGCCCAGCGCCATCCCCTTCTTCATGCCGGTCTTGCGCAGGATCGCCGACGACGGCAGCGCGAGGAAGAAATACGACAGGTAGAACGCGCTGGGAATCAGGAACGCCAGCTTGTCATCGACATTGAACGCCAGCTTGGCGAACGAGATCAGCGGGCCGTTGAGCCAGGTGACGAAGCCGAAGATGAAAAACAGCGCGCCGACGATGGCGATGGCTCCGACCGGGGTGCGCGGTGCGGCAGCGGAAGACGCAGTGGACATGGTGGTCAAGGCTCCGGAAGGCGGCGGGTGCTGCCGGAAAATCCCCTCCGGCAAGATGTGGATTGACGCACAGGACAGGCACAGGTGCAACGATGTCTGGTTGATTGGTTTTCCGCAACAAAAGAACGACAGCCATCCAGCTTTCGCAGCAAAAGCAAGGACTCGCACACACTTTCGGATTGCTGCAGCACAGCATGAATAGCAGAACACCGGGCCATTCAGCAAGAAAAATGCAATATTTTTCTGTCCCGTGTTGACAACGATGTCATTCCCTGTGCAGAGTCGCCCTCCAGCATGCGGGGAAACGGGCATGGGTGAGGCGGCAAACAGGGCGGGGACGGTGGCGATGGCAGCGGCAGCGGACGCGGCTGCGCACGCCTGTGCGTCCGCCGGACGATGCTTCATCGCGGCCGATGTGGGCGGCACCAATGCGCGCTTGTCGGTGATGCATGTCCATCCCGATGGCGGTCTGCAGGTGCTGTCCTGGTGCCGCTATCCCTGCGCCGACTACCCCAGCCTGGCGGCGATCCTGGCCGAGTTCGTGGAAGACCACCCGGCCCGCGAAGGCATCGATTGCATGGTGATTGCCAGCGCCGGCGTGGTGCTGGATGACGAAGTCATCAATTCCAACCTGCCGTGGCGCATTTCGCTGGCGCAGTTGCGCAGCGAACTGCATCTGCGCGAGCTGCACGTGGTCAACGACTTTGCCGCCGCCGCCCACGGCACCACGCGCCTGCAGCCCGGCGACACCCGCCTGCTGACGCCGGGTGTGGCCGACGCCGCGCCTGGCCCGGCGCTGGTGGTCGGCCCCGGCACCGGCCTGGGGGCTGCCATCTGCATTCCGCAGGCGCAAGGCGTGACGGTGTTGCCCACCGAGGCGGGCATGGCCGCCTTCGCGCCGGGCGATGAACGCGAAATCGCGGTGCTGCGCTGGCTGCGCAAGCACGGCCAACGGCATGTCTGCACCGAACAACTGCTGTCCGGGCCCGGCCTGGTGAACGCGTATCGCGCGCTGGCCGAACAGGCGGGTGCCGCCGCGCAGTGGCAGGCCCCGGCTGCCATCACCCAGGCCGCGCGTGCCGGCGACAGCGTGGCACTGGAGGCGGTGCAGCTGTTCTGCGGCGTGCTGGGCAGCGTGATTGGCGATCTGGCGATGACTGCCAGTGCCACCCGCGTGTTCGTGGCCGGTGGTGTGGTGCCGCAACTTCTGGACTTCCTGCCGCGCAGCGAATTTGCCGCGCGGCTGGTGGACAAGGGGGCGATGCGCGCCGTGCTCGAACGCGTCCCCGTGCATTTGGTGGAAAACGAGAAGCTCGGCGTACTCGGTGCGGCGAGTTGGTACCTGCAACACCTGCAACAACGCGATCACCGAGAAAAGGCCGCACACAGACAGGCCGCTGCAACCTGACCCAACCAGCAGAAGGCCCGATGGAGCGCGGGACCGGACGCCATCAACAGCCCTGGAGAACGAACAATGCAAGTCCGCAAGAACGTATTGACGCTGAGTATCGTGGCCGTGCTTGGCATGATCGGCACCGCCCACGCCCAAGACGCCGCCAAGCCGGCAGCGCAGAAGGCCAAGGATCTGGACACCGTGGTGGTGACCGGCATCCGCGGCGCGCAGGAGAAGTCGCTGGACGTGAAGCGCGATGCCAATTCCCACGTGGAAGTGGTGACCGCCGAAGACGTGGGCAAGCTGCCCGCGCACAACGTGGCCGATACCCTGCAACGCCTGCCCGGCGTGAACATCAGCTCGTCTTCCGCCGATGAAGGCGGCTTCGACGAAGCCGACCGTGTCAGCCTGCGCGGCACCAGCCCCAGCCTGACCCAGACCCTGATCGACGGGCATTCGGTGGGCTCGGCAGACTGGTTCGTGCTCAGTCAGGGCAACACCGTGGGCCGCAGCGTGAGCTACACCCTGCTGCCGTCGGAGCTGGTGGGCTCGGTGGAGGTGAACAAGACCTCGCAGGCCAAGCTGATGGACGGCGGTGCGGTGGGCACGGTCAACATCAAGACCCGCAAGCCGCTGGAGTTCGCCAAGCCGATCACCGCCGAAGCCTCGCTGGGCCTGGTGCGCGCCGATCAGGCCGACGCCAATGACCCGCAGCTGTCCGGCCTGTTCAACTACAAGAACGACCAGGGCACCTTCGGCGTGATGGTGCAGGCGTTCAAGCAGAAGCGTCACCTGCGCCGCGAGGCGCAGGAAGTGCCGGGGGGTTTCTTCCAGATCACCGGCAAAAATTCCAATGGCACACTTAATGATGTCGGCCTCAACAATCCCGACTTGGTGGGTGTCTGGGCACCGGGCCTGCTGGGTTCCACCCTGTTCGAACAGGTGCGCGACCGCAAAGGCGGCCTGATCTCGCTGCAGTTCAAGCCCAGCAATGACCTCACCTTGGGCCTGACCGGCTTCCTGTCGGACATGCGCGCCAACAACTACAACCGCAACTTCATGCTGTGGGGCGGCAATTTCGCCAACAGCCAGTCGCCCAATGCCGGTTATGTGGTGAAAGACGGTGTGCTGGTCTCGGCCACCTATGCAGGCAAGCCCGGCACCGACTACGCGGTGTACGACATGATCTCGCGCGAGGCCAATGCCAAGACCAGCTATGTCACCTTCGACGGCGAATGGCAGATCAGCGACAGCCTCAGCTCCAGGTTCCAGCTGGGCACCACCCAGGGCACCGGCTCCACCGAGCGCCAGTTCATCGCCGAAGTGACTTTGGCCAATGGTGGTGGTGCCAGCTGGACCAGCCATGGCAACAGTGCGCCGATCGACTGGAGCGTGGGCGGTGACATCAGCAAGGCCGGTGTGACTGGTTTCGGCACCTGGGGCAACCAGCAGGTCACCGCCAAGGACAAGGAACACTGGGCCACCATCGATTTCACCAACTACTTCAATGGCGGCACCCTGAGCTCGATCGATTTCGGTGCCCGTTACGGCGACCACACCCGCCAGGCGCTGTCGCCGGAAGGCGCTTCGCCGGGCAACATCTGGCCGGCCCTGCAATCGGGTGCCACCGCGCCGTACCCGGGCAGTTTTGCCAACAGCATTGGCGGCAGCTTCCCGCGCAACCTGTGGTACTTCACCACCGATGCGTTGAAGTCGGCCATTCTGGCCAACTCCACCTGGCTGTCGAACAACGACGGCCCCACCGGCCGCCACAACTATGGCGGTGAGTGGAAGGTGGGCGAGAAGAACTTCGCCGCCTACGTGCAGGCCAACTTCGAAGGCGACAAGTGGAATGCCAACGTCGGCCTGCGCTATGTCAACGTCGACCAGCTGATCAATTCCTACCAGTCGGTCAGCAACCCGGCCAATGCCGATGTTTCCAGCCTGTTCGGTGCCTGGATCCACAAGGACACCAAGAACCACTTCAGCCGCGTGCTGCCCAGCGCCAACCTGAAGTTCAAGCTGGCCGACGATCTGCAGTTCCGCTTCGCCGCCTCGCAGACCCAGACCCTGCCCGACTACTCCTCACTGGGTGCATCCAGCTGGGGTTCGGATCTGAACAAGACCGGCGGCGGCGGCAACCCCAACCTGAGGCCGTTGTTGTCCACCAACTTCGACGCCAGCCTGGAGTGGTACTTCATGCCGCGCGGTCTGTTGGCGGTGAGTGCGTTCTCGATGAACCTGAAGGACTACGTGGTCTTTGGTGTTGAGCAGCAGATGTTGTTCAGCGAGTTGACCCACAAGCTGGAGTCTTACAACGTCTCGGTACCGGTCAATGCCAACGGCAAAGTCACCGGCTTGGAGTTGACCTACGAACAGCCGATTGGCGACAACTTCGGTATCAATGCCAACTACACCTACGCCGATGGCAGTGCCGCGCACACCTGGGCCGATGGCAGCCACAACCTGCTGGGCAATTCGAAGAACACCTACAACGTGGGTGCCTACTTCGAAAACGCCCGCTTCGGTGCACGCGTCAGCTACACCTATCGTTCGGCCTTCTTGATTGGCCTATCCGGCGCCAACCCGTACTACCAGGCCAACTTCGGCACCGTGGCGGCATCACTGAGCTACAAGGCCACCGATTGGCTGAGCTTCAGCTTCGACGCGTTGAACCTCAACAACCCGACCTACAAGTACTACCAGAGCGCTCCCATCCCCACCGCGTTCTATAGCAATGGCCGGCAGTACTACCTCAACGCGCATCTGAAGTTCTGATTCCAGATTTCAAGTTTCAAGTTTCAAGCGTTTCAACTGGCGTAACCCTCCCTTCGGGGCCCGTAACCCGGGCCCCATTTTTTTTGATGGCCGATGCCAGACTGCTGGCATTGCTATTGGAGCCCGCAATGAAGCCTCGTCTTGCCCTGCTGCCGCTTACCCTGTCTTTGCTGCTGCCGCTGTGCGCCAGCGCCGCCACCACGGGCGATGCGCCCGTGCAGCCGAAACTCATCCCGCAACCGGCGCAAATGCTGCAACTGCCCGGCAGTGTTGCGCTGCCTGTTGCGGCGGTGGTGCGGGCCGGCGATGGCCCGCAACTGCGGCAGGTGGGGCTGCAATTCAAGGCGATGCTGGGCGCTGCCTTCCCCATCACGCTGGATTGGGCAAAACAAGCCACCACCCGCAGCGACATTAGTTTTGCGCTGGACACCACCCGCCCATGGCCCGCAGCGGATGCCTACACCCTCGACGTGGGCCGTGAGGGCGTGCAGGTGCGCGCAGGCAGCGACAAAGGCCTGTACTACGGCGCAGTGACGCTGGCGCAGTTGCTCACGTCGGGCAAACCCGAGGGCGGCCATGTGCTGTTGCCGGCGCTGCACATTGAAGACCAGCCCCGGTTTGGTTGGCGCGGCGTGATGCTGGATTCGGCGCGGCATTTCCAGTCGGTGGAAGACATCAAACGCCTGCTGGATGCGATGGCCCAACTCAAATTGGACAGCTTCCACTGGCATCTCACCGACGACCAAGGTTGGCGCTTACCGGTGCCGGGCTGGCCAAAATTGACCACCGTGGGCCAATGCCGCATCCCCGCCGGCGATGCCGGTATCGACGTGGCCACCGGCAAACCGGTGCCGTATTGCGGCTACTACACGGAGGCGCAAATCCGCGACGTGGTGGCGTATGCCGCCGAGCGCCATATCGACGTGGTGCCGGAAGTGGATATCCCCGGCCATGCCACCGCGGCGATTGCCGCCTATCCGCAACTGGGCGTATCGGGCCAGCCGATCGCGGTGTCGAACGAGTGGGGCGTGAACACCAACCTGTTCAACGCCGATGACACCACGATGCGTTTTCTGGACGACGTGTTGAGGCAGGTGGCCAATCTTTTTCCCGGCAAATTCGTGCACATCGGTGGCGATGAAGCGGTGAAAGACCAGTGGATCGCCTCCCCCGAAATGCAAGCCCGCATCCGCGCCTTGGGCGTGAAAAACGAGGCCGGCTTGCAAGCCTGGATGGTGGCGCGGCTGGAAAAAATCCTGGCCGCGCACGGCAAGCGCCTGATTGGCTGGGATGAAATCCTGGAAGGCCAATTGCCGGCCTCGGCCACGGTGATGAGCTGGCGTGGCCGCGACGGTGCCATCGATGCCGCCAAGCAAGGCCACGACGTGGTGATGAGCCCCTCCGGCGATCTGTATCTGGACTATCTGCAAACCCATTCGCCGGAAGAAGCCCCCGGCCGCCCGGCGGTGATTTCCCTGCAACAGGTGTACAACTTCGAGCCGGTGCCGGCGGTATTGGATGCGCAGCAGGCCCGCCATATTTTGGGTGTGCAAGCCAACGTCTGGACCGAGCACATGCGCAGCTTCGCGCGCGTGCAACATGCGTTGTTCCCGCGCATCGCCGCCTTGGCGGAAGTGGCGTGGTCACCGCAAGGCGCACGCGATTATCAAAGCTTCCTGCAACGCCTGCCCGCCATGCTGCCGCGCTGGCAAACGCAGGGCATGGCCGTGGCGCAAACCCCGTTCCAGCCCTATGCCAGCTTGCAGGCCGGCAGCAGCGGGCAGGCTGAAATCACCCTGCATCAGCCGCTGGGTTACACCGTGCATTACACCTTGGACGGCAGTGCCCCCACGCCGGCGTCACCGCGCTATTTCGCCACATTGGCGTTGCCGCTGCCGACCACCCTGAAGGCGCAAACCTTTTTCGATGGCCAGCCGCTGGGGGCCGCGTTCGAGCAGCGCTACACCGCCGCCAGCCTGCTCACCCGCAGCGACGAGCAGTTGGCGATGTGCACCGGGCAACTGATGCTGCGGCTGGAAGACGACGGCCCGCGCACCGGCGCGCGCGCCGTCTACAACGTCGACATCTTCAATCCCTGCTGGCGCTGGGACGCCGCGCCACTGGCCGGCATCGGCAGCGTGGAAATCCGCGCCGGTCGCATCCCGTACTTCTTCCAGCTTGCCCACGACGAGCCGCACCGCACCTTCAAGCCGGCCACCACCACGCATGGCGAACTGGAACTGCACGCCGGTTGCGACGGCCCGCTGCTGGCCCGCCTGCCGCTGCCGGCACAGCCCGATGCCGACGGTTTCCTCACCCTGCGTGCGCCCTTGCACAACGCCCCGGACAAGGCCGACCTGTGCCTGTGGTTCACCGGTGACACCCGCCCGACGATGTGGGTGCTGGATCGGGTGACGCTGTTGCCGCAGAATCCGAACCCTGCAGCAACGCCATCCGCACAGCCTTAGGGCAACGCTGATCATTTCAACGTTGCCTTGGCCGCAACCAGAACGGGCAAAGCACCGCATGACGGATCGAAATTCGCAGGAGCCAGTCCCCGGCGTTCGTAACGTCACTCCCGGCATGCCTGCCGGGGTTTGGGTGCTCGGTTTCGTCAGTCTGTTGATGGATGTCTCGTCCGAGATGATCCACAGCCTGCTGCCGTTGTTCATGGTCGGTACGCTGGGGGCAAGCGCGTTCGCCGTGGGCTTGATCGAAGGGCTGGCCGAGTCCACCGCGATGGTCGTCAAGATTTTTTCCGGGGCGATCAGCGACTACCTCGGCAAGCGCAAGGCACTGGCGGTGTTCGGTTACGCGCTGGGGGCACTGACCAAACCCTTGTTTGCGATCGCGTCAGGGATGGGCTTCGTGCTTGCCGCGCGGTTGCTGGATCGCGTCGGAAAGGGAATACGCGGTGCCCCGCGTGACGCCCTGGTGGCCGACATCACCCCGCCGGCGCTGCGTGGCGCCGCCTTCGGGCTGCGCCAGTCGCTGGACACCACCGGCGCCATCATCGGGCCCTTGCTCGCGGTGATGCTGATGCTGTTGTGGCACAACGATTTCCGCGCGGTGTTCTGGGTCGCGGTGATCCCGGGGTTGCTGGCCGTGGCCATGTTGCTGTTCGGCGTTCGCGAGCCGGAAACGTCACGCGGCGAGAAACGCACCAACCCGATTCGACGCGAAAACCTGAAGCGTCTGGGGATGCCGTATTGGTGGGTGGTCGGCGTGGGCGCCGTGTTCTCGCTGGCACGTTTCAGCGAAGCCTTTCTGGTGCTGCGCGCGCAACAGGGCGGGATCGCCGTGGCCTGGGTGCCGCTGGTCATGGTGTCGATGAATGTGGTGTATGCCGCAACCGCGTACCCGTTCGGCAAGCTGTCGGATCGCATTCGGCGCGAAACGCTGCTGGCGGCCGGTCTGATCGTCCTGATTGCGGCCGACCTCGTGCTGGCGATGGGCCAGCACTGGATCACGGTGCTGGCCGGGGTCGCACTCTGGGGGGTGCACATGGGCATGACGCAAGGGTTGTTGGCCACGCTGGTGGTGGACACCGCGCCCGAAGATCTGCGCGGGACGGCTTTTGGTTTTTTCAATCTGGTCAGTGGCATTGCGGTACTGGTTGCCAGCGTGCTGGCGGGGCTGCTTTGGGATGGCCTGGGTGCGGCAGCCACCTTTTTTGTGGGTGCCTTGTTCAGCGTGTTCGCCTTGCTGGGCCTTCTGAAGAAGCTCTGACCCGCGCCCCTATGCCGCGCGTTCGCGCCTTGCCCGCTCCAGGTGCACCAGCAGCAGCGAGATCGCCGCCGGGGTCACGCCGGGGATGCGCTGCGCCTGCCCGACGGTCTGCGGGCGCACGCGCTGGAGTTTCTGCAGCACCTCGGCGGACAGCCCGCGCACGCCGACGTAGTCGAACGCCTCGGGGATCGCGGTGGCCTCGTGGCGGCGCTGGCGCGCGATCTCCTCGCGCTGGCGCTCCAGATAGCCGGCGTACTTGGTTTCGATCTCCACCTGTTCGGCCACCTTCGGATCGTCCACGCCCGGACCAAGCGCCGGCACTCGCAGCAGTGCGGCGTAGTCCAGCTCCGGCCGACGCAGCAGGTCCAGCGCGCTGTTCTCGCGGCTGACCTCGACGCCGAGATGGCGCACCAGCGCCGCGCCCAGCGCATTGTTCGGCGCCGCCCATAGTGCCGACAGCCGCGACGTTTCGGCGGCGATGGCGTCGCGCTTGCGCGCGAACTTCTCCCAGCGCGCCTCATCCACCAGCCCCAGTTCGCGGCCCATCGGCGTGAGCCGCGCATCGGCGTTGTCTTCGCGCAATTGCAGCCGGTATTCGGCGCGCGACGTGAACATGCGGTACGGCTCGGAGGTGCCGTGGGTGATCAGGTCATCGACCAGCACGCCGAGGTAGGCCTGGTCGCGGCGCAGGCTCCACGCCTCTTGTTCGCGCACGAATCGCGCCGCATTGACGCCGGCCAGCAGGCCCTGCGCGGCGGCCTCCTCGTAGCCGGTGGTGCCGTTGATCTGGCCGGCGAAGAACAGCCCCGCCACCGCCTTGGTTTCCAGCGAGGCCTTCAATCCGCGCGGGTCGAAGAAGTCGTATTCGATGGCGTAGCCAGGGCGCGTGATGTGGGCCTGCTCGAAGCCGCGGATGCTGCGCACCAGTGCCAGCTGCACGTCGAACGGCAGCGAGGTGCTGATGCCATTCGGATAGATTTCGCTGACGGTGAGCCCTTCCGGCTCGACGAAGATCTGGTGGCTGGCCTTTTCGGCAAAGCGCACCACCTTGTCCTCGATGCTGGGGCAGTAGCGCGGGCCGATGCCCTCGATCTGGCCGGAATACAGCGGGCTGCGGTGCAGCGCGTCGCGGATGATCTGGTGGGTGCGCTCGCAGGTGTCGGTGATCCAGCAGCTGACCTGCGCCGGCTGGTCTTTGTTGCTGCCCATGAACGACATCACCGGGCGCGGCGTGTCGCCGGGCTGCTCGGTCATCACCGAATAGTCCAGGGTGCGGCCGTCGATCCGCGGCGGTGTGCCGGTCTTGAGCCGGTCCACCACGAAGCGGCCTTCGCGCAGCTTGTGGGCCAGCGTGGTGGACGGCGGATCGCCCATGCGACCGGCGGCGTACTGGGTTTCGCCGATGTGGATCTTGCCGGCGAGGAAGGTGCCGGCGGTCAGCACCACCGCCTTTGCCTCGAAACGCAGGCCGGTATTGGTGATCGCGCCGCGCACGGCGTCTTGCTCGATGACAAGATCGTCGACCGCGGCCTGAAACACGGTGAGCCTGTCCTGCGTTTCCACTGCGCGGCGGATGAAGCTGCGGTACAGCGCGCGGTCGGCCTGGCAGCGGGTGGCGCGCACCGCCGGGCCTTTCGATGCGTTGAGCGTGCGCCACTGGATGCCGGCGGCGTCGGCGGCCTTGGCCATGATCCCGCCCAGCGCATCGATCTCCTTGACCAGATGGCCCTTGCCGATGCCGCCGATGGCCGGGTTGCAGCTCATCGCGCCCACCGTCTCGATGCTGTGGGTCAGCAGCAGCGTGCGCGCACCGGCGCGGGCGGACGCCAGCGCGGCTTCGGTGCCGGCGTGACCACCGCCGATGACGATGACGTCGAAATGGTAGAAGTTCGGGTGCATGGCGAAATTATCGCGCGTGGCATGGGGAAACGCGCTTCAGGAAAGTTGGCACGTTTCCTGCGTTACCCCTGTCAGCACTCGCTGTGGCACGCCGCAAGGTGATGATCGGACTGAACAGGGGCCGATTCCTGCGCATGGCGAGGACGCTACGAGGGCCGGGTGTCGGGGGACATTCGGCCCTCTTTTTTTGACTTTTTTGACCCGAAACCGGAAGAAAAGCGCATTCACGACCGGAGATGGAAGAAGTGTCGGTGCCCGCAGGACGGGCGGAACAGGGGGGATCCGGAAAGTCCTGCAAGGCACCGACCGGCGTAGAGTAGCGCGATCCGGCGCGATGTGACGTAAATCGGCACGGCATTGCCCAACTTCGATTCAGCTTGTGCCGACGGTCACGGTTTGGTCACTCCATACTTGTTCGGTGAATACCGCATGGCGCTTGGCGCTCCGCCGGTGCGGGTGCTGCCACCGTCGCAGACATGACCCGTTAGCATGGCGGCATGACGAATCCCGCATGCTTTCCATTGACTGCAGGCAGCGTGCAGGACGCCGCCGCCCGCATCGCCCCCTATATCCATGTCACCCCCGTGCTGCGCACGCGAGCGCTGGATGCGGTCAGCGGCGCGGTGCTGCATTTCAAGGCCGAACACCTGCAGCGTGTGGGCGCGTTCAAATTCCGTGGCGCCTGCAATGCCGTGTTTGCATTGAGCAAGGCACAGGCCGCACGCGGCGTGGTCACCCATTCGTCCGGCAATCATGGTGCGGCGCTGGCGCTGGCGGCGCAGTTGCGCGGCATTCCCTGCCATGTGGTGGTGCCTGAGGGCGCGGTGGCCGCCAAGCTGGCGGCGATTGCGCATTACGGTGCGCAGTTGCACCGCTGTGCGCCCACCATTGCCGCGCGCGAGGCGATGTGCGCGCAACTGCAGGTGCAGACCGGCGCCACCGCCATCCATCCCTACACCCATCCCCACGTCATTGCCGGACAAGGCACCGCCGCGCTGGAACTGCTGACCGCACAACCGAAGCTGGAGGCACTGGTGGTACCGCTGGGCGGCGGCGGGTTGGCAGCAGGCACCGCACTGGCGCTGCAGGCACTGGCACCGCAGTGCCCGCTGTATCTGGCGGAACCTGCGGGCGCGGCCGACGGCGCGCGTTCGTTCGCGCGCGGCCAGCTCGATCACGACTTCATTCCGGACACGGTGTGCGATGGCTTGCGCGGTACGCTGGGGGCGGTCAATTTCGACATCCTGCGCGCGGCGCAGGCGCAGGTGCTGACGGTGGAGGATGCGCAAACCATGGCGGCGTTGCGCTTGCTGTGGACGCGCACCAAGCAATTGGTCGAACCGTCATCGGCCACGGTACTGGCGGCGGTGCTGGCCAATCCGGCACTGTTCGAGGGGCGCAAGGTGGGGTTGGTGCTGTCGGGTGGCAATGTGGATCTGGACGCGCTGCCGGCGCTACTGGCGCTCGCTGCGTAGTGCCTGCACTGCACGCGGGTCGGCGGCAGCCGGGCGCGCCACCACCCAGGCAAACAACGCGATCCCGGCCACCACCAGCGCCACCCCGAGCAACGCCAGGCCCTGCGGCCAGGGTTCGCCCAGCAGCAGCGTGCCCAGCAGCATCGCGAACGCCACCTCCGCGGCCTGCATTGCTTCCACCGCCCCCAGCGCGGTGCCGTTGTCACGCACCATGCCCGAGGCCTGAAAGAACAGGATGGTGGCGATCACCCCGGCAATCAGCGCCACCGCAAACGCCGCTTCCAACTGCACTGTCGGCGGTGGCCCGGCCTGCGTCCACGCCCACAGCATCAGTACCAGCCACGCCGGTTGGCTGGCCAGGGTCAGGCCGAACACGCGCTGGCTGGCATTGAGTTCGATGCCGCGGGTTTCCAGATGCAGCAGCAGGCCGCGGTTGCCCAGCGGATAGGCGAAGGCGCAGGCCACCACGCAGGCCAGCGCGATCCAGCCATCGGCATCCAGCGCGCCATGTGCGTGCCCCAGCTGCATCAGCAACACGCCCAGCAAGATCAGCAGCCCCACCGCTAACCCGGCCCGCGGAATCCTTGCGCGGGCATCGCGGTAAAGCAACGGTGCACACAGCATCCCCGCCACCACCGTCACCTGGAAGCTGCCGGCCACCAGCCACGACGGCCCGCTGGCGGCGGCAAAGCTCAGCAGCATGTAGAACAGCACGAAGCCGACCGAGCTCCAACCCAGCCACGCACCGGGGGACGCCCGCATCGCCCGCCACACCGGCGCCACGCCGCCCTGCCAGCGCATCAGCGGCAGCAGCAAGGGCAGCATGAACAGATAGCGCAGGCTGGCGGTCCATGCCCAGTGCCCGCCATCGAGCGCAGCGGCGCGATTGAGCACATAAGTGCTGGTGAAGAACAGTGCCGACAGCAGTGACAAGCCCACCGCCGGCAAGGCATGACGTTGGCCGTGCATCAACGCCGCCGGATCGGGATGCGCGATACCGGTACCGCGACCAGGTCGGCACCGCCTTCGCGGATCGGCGCGCCCGGTTCCGGTGCCCACGCCATCGCGCTGATGACCTCCCAGGTGGCCGGCAAGCCGGCGGCGCTGCGATGGCCTTCATAGGCATGTGCGGCAGCGGCGAAGCGGCCACGCCCGGTGAGCGTGTGACGGCGCGAGGCCAGCGCATTGGTGGCACCCAGGTCGCGCAGTTCACGCATCAAGTCGGTCATCGCCGGGTAATGCGTCACTTCCTCGTCGCGATCCACCACCGGCTGGAAAAAGCCGGTGTTGACCAGCGCATCACCGACGCCGGCGGTGTCCACGAACGCGCTGACATGCGGCGCGGCATCGGCCTGCGCGAACGCGCCGCGCAACTCCCACAAGGTCTCTGGCCCGAAGGTGGAAAACAACAGCAAGCCCTGCGGTTTGAGTGCGCGGCGGAAGCCGTTGAGCACGCCCTCCAGGTCTTCCACCCATTGCAGGCACAGGTTGGAGAAGATCACGTCCAGCGTGCCTTCCGCCAGCGGCAGCCGGCGGGCATCGGCGCACAGCGGGCGGGGTGCCTGCGCGAACGGGTTCCAGGTTTTTGATGCACGGCGTGCGTGTTGCAGCATCGGCAGGGCCAGGTCCATGGACAGGACCTCCGCTTTCGGCCAACGCTTTTGCAGGAAGCGACTGGCGCTGCCGGTACCGCAACCCAGATCCAGAATGCGCTGTGGCGGCTTGCGGGCCAGCGCGGGGTCATCCAGATACGCCAGCGATTCCAGCAGCCGCGCCTCGGC
>JAGWUF010000048.1 GCA_028868545.1 Lysobacteraceae bacterium
AAGCCGTGGCCGACGGCGCCGAACTGACCAAGGCCGATGCCGGCCGCGCCGTCGATGCGATGATCGCCGCCGTCACCAAGGCCCTGAAGAAGGGCGACACCGTGACCCTCGTGGGCTTCGGTACCTTCTCGGTCCGCAAGCGCGGTGCTCGCACCGGCCGCAACCCGCGCACCGGCGACACCATCAAGATCAAGGCCTCCAAGAACCCGGCGTTCAAGGCCGGCAAGGCACTGAAGGACGCGGTCAACTGAGTTCGCGACCTTTGTGGAACGAAAAAGCCCGGCCTCGCGCCGGGCTTTTTCGTTCCGGTGGTTTCACTGTGCCGACGGGCCTGCGATAATGCGCGCCCCGGGCACTTAGCTCAGCGGTAGAGCGGCTCCCTTACAAGGAGCGGGTCGGGGGTTCGATCCCCTCAGTGCCCACCAGGTTCCAACCCGGAAGACGAAAAAAACCCGCCGTTGCCGGCGGGTTTTTCGTGCGACAGGTACCGCGGACAATCAGACCTGCATCGCCTTGGCGACTTCGGCGGCGTAATCTTCCACCACCTTCTCGATGCCTTCGCCCACCACCAGACGCTGGAAGCCCAGCACGTCGGCACCGGCAGCCTTGACCACGGCTTCGACGGTCTTGTCGCCGTCCAGCACATAGGGCTGGCCGTACAGGGTGACTTCGTTGATGATCTTGGCGATCTTGCCGCTGATGATCTTTTCCAGGATTTCGGCCGGCTTGGCCTTGTCCTTCTCGCTCATCTTGGCCAGTTCGATTTCCTTTTCCTTGGCCACGAATTCGGCCGGCACGTCGGCGGCCTTGTTGTGCGGCGGGTTCATCGCGGCCACGTGCATGGCCAGGCCGCGGGCGAGGTCGGCGTCACCGCCGGCCACTTCGACCAGCACGCCGATCTTGCCGCCGTGGACGTAGGCGGCCACGTTGTTGTTGCCGTCCACGCGCACCAGTCGACGCACCTGGATGTTCTCGCCCAGCTTGGCGATGGCGGTGGCGCGGGCTTCCTCGACGGTTTCGCCGGAAGCCAGCTTGGCGGTCTTCAGGGATTCGACATCGGCGGCACCGGAGGCCAGCGCTGCCGCGGCGATGGCTTCGCACAGATTGACGAACGAGCCGTCCTTCGCCACGAAGTCGGTTTCGGAATTGATTTCGACCAGCACGGCCTTGCCGCCGTCCTGCGCCGCAGCCACGCGACCTTCGGCAGCCACCCGGCTGGCCTTCTTGTCGGCCTTGGCCAGGCCCGACTTGCGCAGCCATTCGGCGGCGGCGTCGATGTCGCCATTGTTTTCGGTGAGTGCCTTCTTGCACTCCATCATGCCGGCGCCGGTGCGCTCGCGCAGATCCTTCACGAGGGAAGCGGTGATTTCAGCCATTGGGGTAAACCTCTGAATTGGGTGCTGTGAGCCCCGCTCCCTTGACGGAAGGGGGGTTGGGGAGGGGGTGCGCGGTGCGCGCAACCCCCTCATCCGGCGCTACGCGCCACCTTCTCCCGCAAGGGGAGAAGGGAAAGCATGGCGTGCCCGGATTGCGAGGCGATTACTCGCCCTTCTTGCCGTTGCGTCGGGCCGGCTTGGCGGCTTCTTCGCCTTCGACGGCGGCGGCGAAGTCCTCTTCGCGCACCGAGGCCGAGTTGGGGGCGGCGGCCTTGCCTTCCAGCACGGCGTCGGCGGCGGCGCGGGCGTACAGCTGCACGGCGCGGATGGCGTCGTCATTGCCGGGGATGGCGTAGTCCACCAGGGCCGGGTCGTAGTTGGTGTCGACCACCGCGATCACCGGGATGCCGAGCTTCTTGGCTTCCTTGATGGCGATGTCTTCATGGCCGATGTCGATCACGAAGATCGCGTCGGGCAGGCGGTTCATGTCCTTGATGCCGCCCAGCGAAGCCTGCAGCTTGTCGCGTTCGCGACGCAGGCCCATCACTTCGTGCTTGACCAGCTTCTGGAAGGTGCCGTCGGTTTCCGCGGCTTCCAGCTCCTTCAAGCGGGCCACCGACTTCTTCACGGTGGCGAAGTTGGTCAGGGTGCCGCCCAGCCAACGCTGGTTCATGAACGGCTGGCCGCAACGCTCGGCTTCTTCCTTGATGGCTTCGCGCGCGCTGCGCTTGGTGCCCAGGAACAGGATGGTGCCGCGCTTCTGCGCAACGCCCGAGATGAAGTTCATCGCGTCGTTGAACAGCGGGACGGTCTTTTCCAGGTTGATGATGTGGATCTTGCCGCGGGCACCGAAGATGTACGGGCCCATCTTGGGATTCCAGTAGCGGGTCTGGTGGCCGAAGTGGACGCCGGCTTCCAGCATCTGGCGCATGGTGATCTGGGGCATTGCTGAAACTCCTGTAGTGGAACCCGCGCCGGGTTGGATGATGGCGCTGCGCCACGGCCCGCAAGGGCTGGCGCCGGGTTCCGGGGTTGGGCCTCCCTGTCGTCACCGCTTCCGAACCCGCTTGCGCGGGCACCCCGGAGCGGGGATTGCCGACAGGTGTGGATTTGCCGTGCCGGAAGAATCCCGGCTGGGTGCGTCGCCCGGCATGGCGGCGTCAAAGCCCCGCGATTATAGGGGAATGCAGGGGCAATCGGCAAATCAAGGCTGCACCGCCGCCACAATGCGCGATAATCCGCTAATGACTATCAATCTGAAGACCCCCGCCGAGATCGAGAAAATGCGCATTGCCGGCCGGCTGGCCGCCGAGGTGCTGCAAGTGGTGGCCCCGTTCGTGAAGGCGGGCGTGACCACCGAAGAGCTCGATCGCATCTGCCACGACCACATTGTCAACGTGCAGGGTGCAATCCCGGCCAATGTGGGTTATCGCGGCTATCCCAAGACCGTATGCACGTCCGTCAACAACGTGATCTGCCACGGCATTCCCAGCGAGGCCAAGGTGTTGAAAGACGGCGACATCGTCAATATCGATGTCACCGTGATCAAGGACGGCTGGCATGGCGACACCAGCCGCATGTATCTGGTCGGCACGCCGACGGTGATGGCCAGGCGGCTGGTGGACGTGACGCGCGAGGCGATGTTCCGCGGCATTCGTGCGGTGCGGCCGGGCGCCACGCTGGGGGATGTTGGCCATGCCATCCAGAGTTATGCCGAGGCCGAACGGTTCTCGGTCGTGCGCGAATACTGCGGGCATGGCATCGGCAAGGTGTACCACGATGAGCCACAGGTACTGCACTACGGTCGGGCAGGGGAGGGCGTGGTGTTGCAGGAAGGCATGACCTTCACCATCGAGCCGATGATCAATGAAGGCGCGCGCCATACCCGCCTGCTGCCGGATGGCTGGACGGTGGTGACCAAGGATCGCAAGCTGTCGGCGCAGTGGGAACACACGGTGGTGGTGACGCGCGATGGCGCGGAGATCCTGACCCGTCTGCCGGGGGATGACAACGAATTGTGAGCATGCAGAGGCCGGGGCAGTCGGGCATGCATGAGGATGCGGCCTGGTCGGCAGGCGTGCGTGCCGGCCTGCTGCGTGCGGACGCCAGGCTGGCGCGGAAATTCGACGCCGGTGTTCCCGCCAGCACGCTGGTTGCATTGCGGTCCCGGATCGTGGATGCGCAGGTCAGGGCGGCGTGGCGACGCTGCCTGCCCGCCGGCGCACCGCTGGCCCTGTTTGCGGTCGGGGGTTACGGACGCGGCGAGTTGTTCCCGTTTTCCGACATCGATTTGCTGGTGCTTGCGGCACCGGCCGCGCAGCATGCGGCGCAACCGGCGCTGGCGCGATTCATCGCCCTGCTCTGGGATGCCGGCCTGCAGGCCAGTCACGCGGTGCGTTCCGCCGCGCAATGCACGGAGGCGGCTGCCGACCAGACCGTGCTGACGGCGTTGATCGAGGCGCGCGCGCTGTGTGCCGATGCCGGCGAGGAGCGCGCCTTGCAGGATGCCATCGCGGCAGAGCGGGTGTGGCCGCCGGCGGCGTTTTTCGAGGTGAAGTGGCAGGAGCAACGGCAGCGGCACGCGCGATTTGGCGATACCTCCGACAATCTGGAGCCCAACATCAAGGATGGCCCCGGCGGGTTGCGCGACTTGCAGACGCTGGGCTGGCTGGCACTGCGCAGCTTTGGCCAGCATGGGCTGGGGTGGATGACCGAAAGTGGCCGGCTGGGGCAGGACGAAGCGGCCGCACTGCTGCGTGAACGCGATGCGTTGTGCCGCCTGCGGTATGGCCTGCACCTAGTGGCGGGCCGGCGCGAGGAGCGTCTGCGGTTCGACTACCAGAAGACGCTGGCGATGCGCCTGGGCTATCAGGATGATGCCGATTCGCTGGGTGTCGAGAAGCTGATGCAGGGCTTTTATCGCAGTGCGGCGATCGTGCGCCGGATCGGTGACCGCCTGCTGCAGCGGTTTGAAGAGCACTTCGAGGGCGTGGCACCGGCGCAGGTCATCGATGCGGATTTCGAACGGCGCGGCGAATATCTGGCCACGCGCGTCGCCGACTGGTTGCTGCGCGATCCGATCCATGTCTTCGCATTGTTCGCGGCCTGGGCTGCGGATGCGGGGCTGCGCGGCCTGCACTCGCAATGTGCACGGGAATTGGCGCAGGCCCTGCTGCAGGTTCCCGCCTACACCGAGGCCAGCGTCGCGCAGCGTGACGCATTCATGCGCTTGCTGCGCGGCCCGCAGGCAGTGGTGACACTGGAACGGATGGCGCGCCTGGGGGTGCTGGGGCGCTGGATCCCCGCGTTCCAGCGGGTCACCGGGCGCATGCAGTTCGATTTGTTCCACGTGTACACGGTCGACCAACACACGCTGGCCGTGCTGCGCAATCTGGCGCATTTCGCATCCGGGCAGCAGGATGACCGCTTCAGCGTGGCGCACCTGATCTGGCCCTCCCTGCGCAAACCCGAATTGCTGCTGCTGGCGGGACTGTTCCATGACATCGGCAAGGGGCGTGGCGGCGATCATTCCGAGCTGGGTGCGGTCGATGCGCGCGCGTTCTGCGAGTCGCACGGCCTGTCCGAGGCCGACACCGCGCTGGTCGAATGGCTGGTGCGCAACCACTTGCTGATGTCGGTGACCGCGCAGAAGCAGGACATCACCGATCCCGACGTGATCCATCGGTTCGCCGAAATGATCGCCGACCGGCAGCGTCTGGATTATCTGTATTTGTTGACTTGCGCCGATATCGCCGGCACCTCGCCCAAGTTGTGGAATGGCTGGAAGGATCGCCTGCTGGCGGATCTGCACACGGCCACCCGGCTGGCATTGCGACGCGGGCTCGGGCAGCCGGTGGATGTGGCCGAACGCATGGCCGAGAACCGCGAGGCGGCGCGTGCGCTGCTGGCCAGCGAGGGGCACGACACGGCCGCCATCGATGCCATGTTCGCACGCATGCCGGCGGACAGTTTCCTGCGCAGCCGGCCAGACCAGATCGCCTGGCAAGCGGCGGCACTGCAGGCGGCAGCCACAGACAGGATCGTCGTTGCGGCACGCACCATTGCCGGGCGGGACGGGCTGGAACTGCTGGTGCACATGCCCGACCAGGACGGGCTGTTCGCGGCGCTGGTGATCGCGCTGGATCGTCTGGGGATGAGCATCCTGCAGGCCCGCGTACTGGATGCGCCTGGCGGCAACATCCACGACACCTTCCACCTGCAGCCGGTGGATCTGCGGCAGACCCCGGAACCGCAGCAACTGGCTGCCAGTCTGCGCACGGTGCTGGCAGGCGATCTGCAGCGCATGTTGCCGGCAAGGCGCGCGCAACCGCGCCATCTACGTCACTTCAAGGTGGCGGCGCATCTGGATTTCACCGAGATCGCCGGCGGTACCCGGATCGGACTGGTCTGCACCGATCGCCCGGGCCTGCTGGCCGATGTGGCACGGGTGCTGCGCGAACAGCGCCTGCGCGTCCACGATGCCCGCATTGCCACCTTCGGCGCGCGCGCCGAAGATCTGCTGCTGGTCAGCGACGAACACGACACCCCCCTTTCGCCAGCACAATGCGATGCACTGCGTGATGCCTTGCTGGCGGTTCTCGATGGAGATTCACGATGAGTCATTTGGACGAAGCGGCAATCGCGCAACTGCGCGTGACCCTGGAAGACGCCTGGGAGCAGCGTGCGGACTTGACCGCCGATGCGATTGCTGCTCAGGTGCAGCCCGCCGTGGCGCAGGCGATTGCCGGCCTGGAGCAGGGCACGCTGCGGGTGGCCGAGCCGGACGGGAACGGCCATTGGCAGGTCAACCAATGGCTGAAAAAAGCCGTGCTGCTGTATTTCCGCACCCAGGACATGCAGGTGATGGACGGCGCGCCGGCGCCGTTCTGGGACAAGGTGCCAGCGCGCTTCGCCGGCTTCGACGAGGCCGCGTTCCGCCAGCTCGGCGTGCGGGTGGTGCCGGGCGCGGTGGTGCGCGCGGGCAGCCACATCGGCAAGGACGTGGTGCTGATGCCGAGCTTCGTCAACATCGGCGCCTTCGTGGGTGAGGGCACGATGGTGGATACCTGGGCCACGGTCGGCAGCTGCGCGCAGATCGGCAAGGGCTGCCACCTGTCCGGCGGCGTCGGCATCGGCGGCGTATTGGAACCGCTGCAGGCCGGCCCCACCATCATCGAGGATCACTGCTTCATCGGCGCGCGTTCGGAAGTGGTGGAAGGCTTCGTGGTCGGCCACCACAGCGTGGTCGGCATGGGCGTGTTCCTCGGCCAGAGCACGCGCGTCTACAACCGCATGACCGGCGAGGTCAGCTACGGCTCGGTGCCGCCGTACAGCGTGGTGGTGTCCGGCTCGCTGCCGGCGGCCGACGGCAGCCATTCGCTGTACTGCGCGGTGATCGTCAAGCAGGTGGACGAAAAGACCCGCGGCAAGACCTCGGTCAACGAGTTGTTGCGCGGGTTGGCGGACTGAACTGTGGGCGCAAGGCTGGCCAGCCGGCCAGCCTCCCGAGGAAATTGGCATGACCACCCTGTACGGTTTGAACAATTGCGACACCTGCAAGAAGGCACGGAACTGGCTGAAGCGTTTCGATATCGAATATCGCTTCGTCGACTACCGCGACGTGCGGCAGGCACCGGAAACGCTGCTGGCGTGGAAGGACGCGGCCGGTGGCTGGGAGGCGTTGATCAACAAGTCCTCCACCACCTGGCGACAGTTGCCACCCAACCGCAAAACCCCCGGCAGTGATGCCGAGTGGAAGTTGCTGCTGAAGGAATATCCGCAGCTGATTCGCCGACCGGTGGTGGTGCAGGACGATGGCACGGTGACGCAGGGTTTTTCCGACAACGGGTTCAAGAAATTGTTCGGGGTCGGGACGTGAGTGCTGTCCTCGATCTGACCTGCGAGCTGATCGCACGGCCCTCCATCACCCCGGACGATGCCGGCTGCCAGCAGTTGATTGCGCAGCGTCTGCAAGCGGTGGGCTTTGCCGTCGAACACTTGCGCTTTGGCGCCGTGGACAACCTCTGGGCCACGCATGGGCATGAGGATGGCCCGGTGCTGGTGCTGCTGGGGCATACTGACGTGGTGCCGCCGGGGCCGCGTGCGGCGTGGGCCTCCGACCCGTTCGTGCCCGAGCTGCGCGATGGCGTGCTGTACGGGCGCGGTGCGGCCGACATGAAGGGCAGCGTGGCGGCGTTCGTGGTTGCGCTCGAGCAGTTCGTCGCCGCGCATCCGGATCATTCCGGCACGGTTGCGCTGCTGCTCACGTCCGACGAGGAAGGCGACGCCATCGACGGTGTGCGCAAGGTGGCCGAGGTGTTTCGTGCACGCGGCGAGCGCATCGACTGGTGCGTCACCGGCGAGCCGTCATCGAAAACGATTCTTGGTGATCTGCTGCGCGTCGGGCGCCGTGGTTCACTGTCGGCAACCCTGACCGTGCGCGGCGTGCAGGGGCATGTGGCGTATCCGGAACAGGCGCGCAACCCCATCCACAAGGCGATGCCGGCGCTGGCCGAACTGACCGCGCGGCGCTGGGATGAGGGGTATGAAAGTTTCCCGTCCACCAGCCTGCAGATCAGCAATCTCCATGCCGGCACCGGTGCCAACAACGTGATCCCCGGGCAGCTGCAGGTGTTGTTCAACCTGCGCTACAACCCGCATTGGCAAGCACCGCAGCTGGAAGCGCAGTGCGAGGCGATCCTGCAGGCGCATGGTCTCGACTACGAGCTCCATTGGCACCGCAGTGGCGAACCGTTCTACACCCCCGACGGCCCGCTGCGCGCGGCGGCGCGCGCGGTGCTGGCCCAGGTGTCAGGCAGCGTGCCGGAAGAAAGCACCGGCGGCGGCACTTCGGACGCCCGCTTCATCGCCCCGCTGGGCGCGCACTGCATCGAGATCGGCCCGGTCAACGCCAGCATCCACAAGGTGGACGAGCACGTCCGCGTGGCGGATCTGGAACGCTTGCCGGCCCTGCATCTGGCGCTGATGGAGCGGTTGCTGGTGGCCTGATCACACCCCGGCGGGTGTCAGCCGCAATGCATGCCGCGCCGGGCCAGGCAGGAACGGCGTGGGTTTGCCCTGCACCCAGTCTTCGTGGCCCGCACCCCAGAACGGCGAGAGCGGATGGCCGCTTTGGCCGCCGGGCATGTGGAAATAGCCGTCGGCTTCGTGGCCCGGGGACACCACCATGCGTTCCGATGCGCCGAACGAAGGCTCGGTGACGCGCGGCATGTTGCCGTCACCGGCCAATGGCTCGGCGGGCATGCACAGCCACGGTTTGGCGAAGGGGATGGCGGCGGCCAGCGGGTGGCAGATGGCGGCGGTATTGCGTTCGCCCCAAGTGCGCTGCGGCAACGGGCCGTGCGTTTGCAGGTCGTCGCGGACTTCGGTAGCCGCGTCTTCGAACAGTGCGCTCCAACTGGCGTAGCGGCGCGGCAGCAGGTTGTCCGGACGTTGCGTCACCAGTGGCCAGGCGATGCCTTCCAGTTGCGGCAGGTCGGGCATGACGAAGTCCTTGCCCAGTGCGACGCGTGCGGGCGCGGTGAGGCCATCGGCAATCCGCTTGTGCACCGCCAGCCGCCAGCCGCGCACGATGCGGTAACTCACCGAAGCCGTCGATGCGCGGCCCTCCCAGCGTGTTGCGGCCTGTGCCAGTGCTTGCATTGCAGGGGTCTTGTCGACGGCGGCGCGGTCTTGCAGCAGGTGTTGCCACGGCGTCAGCAGGACGGCGCGGTCGTCCAGCTGGATGTCCAGCAGGTCACGTTCGGTGAAGCGGTTGCGGGCCTGCAAATCGTCGCGAATCTGTGCTTGGCGCGCGCCCAGCGTGTAACCGCCATCGCCCACCTTCGCCAGCGCCGCACCGTCCAGCACACGGGCGTTGGCGGTCCACAGGCGGTCGTGCGCGGGCGAGCGCAGCAACGGGTTGTCGCGTGCCGATTGCGACCACGGCGGGCAGTCTTCCTGGCGTGGATCTTCCACGCGGGCGGCCTGCGTGCAGCTGGCGGCGCGTTGCGGAACCGGCCCCAGCAGCCGCCAGACGATGTTGCCGTGCGCATCGGCCAGCAGCAGGTTCTGGGTGGGCATGCCGATGGTTTGCGCGATGCTCAACGCGTCTTCCAGCGTGCCGGCGGCGGCGAATTTCGACAGCCCCAGGTTGATCGCACCGGGTAGCCGCGCCGACCAACGCAGGCTGAGCACGCGGCCATCGGGCTGGCGTTCGGCCACCGGGCCCCAGGCGGTTTCGTCCACCGGGAAATCGACCGGCTTGCCGTGGGCAACATCAAGACGTTCCCGATGCCGGGTGACTACGGCGCAGCCTTGCGCGGCGGGTGCGCCGCAGGGCTGCTCCAGCTTCCAATCCATGCTGTCGATGTAGCTGTTGGTGAAGCCCCAGGCCAGGTGCCCGTTGCTGCCGGCGATGACCAGCGGCAGGCCGGGGAGGGTGACGCCTTGCACGTCCACGCGGCCATCGGGGGCTTGCGGGTCCGGGTAGCGCAGGCGCGCGCGGAACCAGATGTTGGGCGCGCGCAGGGTCAGGTGCATGTCGTCGGCGAGGATGGCGCGGCCGTCGTGGGTGAGGGTGCCGGCGACCGCGAAGTTGTTGCTGCCGGGGCTGCCTTTGGCTTCCGGGCTGGCGCGGCCGTGATGGTCATCGGCCAAGCTGCGCAGGTTCACCGCATCCGGCCCGGGCAGCACAGCATCGCCGCGTGCGGCACCTTCCAGCGGCGCATCCCAGCGGCTGCCGTCGTGGGCCAGCAGGGCATGCAGCGCCGGCGGCAAATGCGGCTGCATGCGCCACAGCGCCAGCGCGCTCTTGTCTTCGCCGCCTTGCAGGTCGAAATACATCGCGAAGGCCGCCAACGGCGCGTCTTCGGCACGCCACGGCTGCGGCGTTTCGCGCAGCAGCAGGTAGGGCCACGGACGCACCCGCAGCGCGGCCAGGCCGGCATTCACGCCGGCCACGTACGCATCCAGTTGGGCACGCTTGTCGCCGGCGATCGCGGGCAGTTGCTGTTGCACCCGTGCCCGCAGGCGGTGCAGGCGGTGCTGCTTGTCCACCTCCAGCGCCTTCGGGCCGACCAGTGCGGCCAGTTCACCGGCGGCGCTGCGGCGCATCAGGTCCATTTCGAAATAGCGTTCCTGTGCGTGCACGTAGCCCAGTGCACGCAGGGCGTCGGATTCGTTGGCGGCATCGATCGTGACGGTGCCGTTGGCGTCGCGGCTGAGGCTGACGGCGGCCGACAGCCCCGGCAGGCGCACCTGCCCCTCCAGCTGCGGCAAGCTGCCGTGCAGCAGCCACCAGCCACCGGGCAGCACGATGACCAGCATCGACAACGCCAGCCCTGCAACCCGCTTGAACCCTGTGCGCATCGTGTGTCTCGTCCTGCTGGATGCAGTTGCATGCGAAAACGTCACTTGCACGATGGCAGGGACTTGGTGCACGATCAACCCATGCCTGCCACCTTTGCCAATGCCAATAATTGCAACCGCAATAATCGCGGCACGGACATGCGTGCGCGGCTGCGGGCCCGCGCATAGGCAAGGCAAGACAGCCGAATCCTCCAGAAGCCCGCCTCGCAAGAGACGGGCTTTTTCATTTTCCCCTCCCCACTGCTTCAGGACCTGCCCCATGTGTTCGATCTTCGGAATTTTCGATCTGCAATCCCTGGATGAAAGCCAGCAACTGCGCCGCGAAGCGCTGGAACGCTCCGCCCGCCAACGCCATCGTGGGCCGGATTGGAGCGGCGTGTACCTGGATGCCGGCGCGATCCTGGTGCACGAACGCCTGGCGATCGTCGATCCCGCCGGCGGCTCGCAGCCGCTGTTGTCGGATGATGGCCAGCTGGCGCTGGCGGTGAATGGCGAGATCTACAATCACCGCGCGTTGAAGCAGGCATTGCAGCAGCCCTACGCATTCCAGACCGAATCCGATTGCGAAGTCATCAATGCGCTGTACCGCGAGGACGATCCTGCCTCTTTCCTCAACCGTCTCAACGGGATTTTTGCGTTTGCGCTGTGGGACAAGACCAAGGGCCGCGCCATCATCGCCCGCGACCCGATCGGCGTGGTGCCGCTGTACTGGGGGCACGATGCGCAGGGGCGGCTGCGGGTGGCCTCGGAAATGAAGGCGCTGACGGAGGACTGCAAGGACGTTGCGCAGTTCCCGCCGGGGCATTGGTTCGATACCGCTACCGGCGAGCTGACGAAATACTACGAACGCCCGTGGCGCGATTACGATGCGGTGGACGGCGTGGAGGTGACTGCTCAGGAATTGCGTGAAGCCTTTGAAGCCGCCGTGCACCGCCAACTGATGACCGACGTGCCCTACGGCGTGCTGCTGTCGGGCGGGCTGGATTCTTCGCTGGTGGCGGCGGTGGCTGCACGTTATGCCCGCAACCGAATTGAAGACGGCGACGCCAGCGAAGCGTGGTGGCCGCGTCTGCACAGCTTCGCCATCGGTCTGAAGGGCTCGCCCGACCTGGCGGCGGCGCAGGTGGCGGCGGACATGCTGGGCACCGTCCACCACGGTTTCGAATACACCTTCGAGGAAGGACTCGATGCGCTGCCGGAGGTCATTCGCCATATCGAAACCTACGACGTCACTACCATCCGCGCGTCCACGCCGATGTTCCTGCTGGCGCGGCGGATCAAGGCAATGGGGGTGAAGATGGTGCTCAGTGGCGAAGGCAGCGACGAAGTGTTCGGCGGCTATCTGTATTTCCACAAGGCACCGAACGCCCGCGAGTTCCACGAAGAATTGATCCGCAAGATCGACGCGCTCCACAACTACGATTGCCTGCGCGCCAACAAGTCGATGATGGCCTGGGGCGTGGAGCCGCGGGTGCCGTTCCTGGATCGCGAGTTCCTCGACGTGGCAATGCGCATGGATGCCAAATTCAAGATGGTCAACAAGGGTGAGGCTGGCCCGCAGCGAATGGAGAAAGGCATGCTGCGCGCAGCGTTCGAAGGTTATCTGCCGAAGGAAATTTTGTGGCGGCAGAAGGAACAGTTCAGCGACGGCGTGGGCTACGGCTGGATCGATGGCCTGAAGGCGCATGCCGAGGCGCAGGTGTCCGACCGCGAGCTGGCGGCCGCCGCTGCGCGCTTCCCGGTCAACCCGCCGCAGACCAAGGAAGCCTATTTCTATCGGACGCTGTTCGAGCGGGTTTACCCGTCGCCGGCTGCGGCGGAAACGGTGCCGGGCGGCAAGTCGATCGCCTGTTCGTCACCGGCGGCAATCGAGTGGGATGCCAGCTTTGCAACCATGGCCGACCCGTCGGGCCGCGCGGTCGCGGGCGTGCACGAGGCGGCGGTGGCGGCGGTGTGACGGCTGCGGGAACGTGCGTGGTGTTCGAACCGCACCGCATCGAAAAGCGGAGTTGACAGGGTTCATGGTTAGCAGTATTACTACTAATCATGAGTCTGACCGATACCCAGCGCGCCATCCACCTCTTTCTTGCCGAGCGCATCGAGGCCGACGGCTTCGCACCCTCGCAAACCGAAATCGCCCGTGCTTTCGGCTTCAAAGGCGTGCGCGCCGCGCAGTACCACCTGGAAGCACTGGAGGCGGCCGGGGCCATCGGCCGCAGCCCCGGTCGCGCGCGCAGCCTGCGGCTGCTGCAACAACCCGAAGACCGTCCGCACCAACTGCCACTGACCGCCAATGAGGACACCCTGCACCTGCCGGTGTTGGGGCAGGTGGCGGCGGGTGTGCCGATCGGTGCCGACATCGGCAGCGAACAGATGGTGTTGATGGATCGCGCCCTGTTCACCCCCACGCCCGATTACTTGCTCAAGGTGAAGGGCGATTCGATGCGCGATGAAGGCATCTTCGACGGCGATCTGATCGGCGTGCATCGCACCCGCGAGGCCCGCAACGGGCAGGTGGTGATTGCCCGGATCGACGATGAAATCACCGTCAAGCTGCTGCGGATCGCACAAGGCAAGGTACGTCTGCTGCCGCGCAATCCCGACTACGCGCCCATCGAAGTGCAGCCCGGGCAGGAGTTCGCCATCGAAGGCTTGTACTGCGGGTTGGTGCGGCCCAATGCGTAAACCACCGAGTCGCTGCTGCGGCATTTCCCGATGGTGGGCGCCGCGCCGGCATGCGAATTTTTCGATCAGGCCGGACACCGTCGCAGCCTGTGCGACAGCCACTGCCTAAGCTGACCCCATTCCAGAGATCACAACTTGAGGAGCACCACGATGGACGACAACAAGAAGCGCGCACTGGCAGCGGCACTGGGCCAGATCGAACGCCAGTTCGGCAAAGGCTCGGTGATGCGCATGGGCGACCGCACCGTGGAAGCGGTGGAGACCATCGGCACCGGCTCGCTGATGCTGGACATCGCGCTGGGCATCGGCGGCCTGCCCAAGGGTCGCGTGGTCGAGATCTACGGCCCGGAGTCCTCGGGCAAGACCACCCTGACCCTGCAGGCCATCGCCGAGTGCCAGAAGGCCGGCGGCACCTGCGCCTTCATCGACGCCGAGCACGCGCTGGATCCGATCTACGCGCAGAAACTGGGGGTCAACCTCGATGACCTGTACCTGTCGCAGCCGGATACCGGCGAGCAGGCGCTGGAGATCGCCGACATGCTGGTGCGCTCCAATGCCATCGACATGGTGGTGGTGGATTCGGTGGCCGCGCTGACCCCCAAGGCCGAAATCGAGGGCGAGATGGGCGACCAGCTGCCCGGCCTGCAGGCCCGCCTGATGAGCCAGGCGCTGCGCAAGCTGACCGGCAACATCAAGCGCAGCAATACGCTGGTGATCTTCATCAACCAGCTGCGCATGAAGATCGGCGTGATGATGCCGGGCCAGAGCCCGGAGGTGACCACCGGCGGCAATGCGCTGAAGTTCTACGCCTCGGTGCGGCTGGACATCCGCCGGATCGGCTCGATCAAGAAGGGCGAGGAGATCATCGGCAACCAGACCCGGATCAAGGTGGTCAAGAACAAGCTGGCGCCCCCGTTCAAGCAGGTCATCACCGAAATCCTCTACGGCGAGGGCATCAGCCGCGAAGGCGAGCTGATCGAGATGGGCGTGAACGCCAAGCTGGTCGACAAGGCCGGCGCCTGGTACAGCTACGACGGCGAGCGCATCGGCCAGGGCAAGGAGAACGCCCGCCAGTACCTCAAGGAAAATCCCGCCGCCGCCGCCAAGCTGGAAGCCGCACTGCGCGAGCAGTTCGTGCCGGAAGAGTCCTCGCGCGACGAGGGTGGGGCCGGCGAAGAATGACCGGGTCGGGCGGCGGTGGCGACGGGGTAGCCTCGTCAGCGCCGAAGCGTCGCCGCCGCCCGGAGCCCACGCCCCTGCAACGCGCGCTGGGCCTGCTGACCCGGCGCGAGCATTCCCGGCTGGAGCTGGCGCGCAAGCTCCAGCAGCGCGGGGTGGAGCCCGATCAGGCCGATGCCGCGATCGGCAAGCTCACCGCGGCGGGCTGGCAGGACGACGGCCGTTTTGCCGAATCGCTGCTGCGCAACCGGGCGGCCGGTGGCTACGGGCCGGGCTACATCCGCGCGGAACTGGCTACTCACGGCCTGGGCAGCGAAGCCATCGCCGCCGCCATGGACGGTTTCGAGGGCGACTGGGCCGAGAACGCCCGCGAGTTGCTGCAGCGCCGCCATCCGCAGGCGCTGGCGGGTGACCGCGAGGCCCGCCGCAAGGCGATGGATTTCTTGCTGCGGCGGGGGTTCGGGATGGAGCATGTGCGAGCCGCGATGAATCACGATCAGGCATAGCCCTGCCGGGGACGCGCTTCGAGCGTGCCATGGACGGCGCGCGGCCGCGCATCGGAGCTGGATGCGGAGCCTGAGCGGCGAAGCGCGTCCCCGGCAGGGTTGTGCCTGTGAGAAGCCGCGTTGATTTGGATTCGGAAGACCTCGCAACCCCTGTAAACTGATGGCCTTGGGTTGCCAACTCGGTTTCGCGGCTGCATCTTGAGCGGTTCGCGGGCGCAGCGCTGCCCGCCACCTCCCCGATGCCCGCATGAACACTCCAGCCAAGACCACCTCCGAGATCCGCCGCGACTTCCTCGACTTCTTCGCCTCCAAGGGCCACACCATCGTGCCGTCGGCGCCGCTGGTGCCGGGCAACGACCCGACCCTGCTGTTCACCAACTCCGGCATGGTGCAGTTCAAGGACGTGTTCCTGGGCGCGGAGAAGCGCAGTTACGTGCGCGCGGCCGACGTGCAGCGCTGCCTGCGCGCGGGCGGCAAGCACAACGATCTGGACTCGGTGGGTTACACCGCGCGCCACCACACCTTCTTCGAAATGCTCGGCAACTGGTCGTTCGGCGACTACTTCAAGAAGGACGCCATCGCCTGGGCCTGGGAATTGCTGACCGAGGTCTGGAAGCTGCCGAAGGAGCGCCTGCTGGCCACCGTCTACCACACCGACGACGAGGCCTACGCGATCTGGCGCGACGACATCGGCTTGTCGGAAGATCGCATCATCCGCATCGGCGACAACAAGGGCGCGCCGTTCGCCTCCGACAATTTCTGGCAGATGGCCGACACCGGCCCCTGCGGCCCGTGCAGCGAGATCTTCTTCGACCACGGCCCGTCGCATTTCGGCGGCCCCCCGGGCTCGCCCGACGAGGACGGCGACCGCTACATCGAGATCTGGAACAACGTCTTCATGCAGTTCGACCGCGCCGCGGACGGCACCCTGACGCCGCTTCCTGCCCCCTGCGTGGACACCGGCATGGGCCTGGAGCGGATCACCGCGATCCTGCAGCACGTGCATTCCAACTACGAGATCGACCTGTTCCAGGCGCTGATCCGGCACGCCGCCCAGCTGACCTCTACCTCCGATCTGGAGAACAAGTCGCTGCGCGTGATCGCCGATCACATCCGCGCCTGCGCCTTCTTGATCGTCGACGGCGTGCTGCCGTCGAACGAGGGCCGCGGCTACGTGCTGCGCCGGATCATCCGCCGCGCGCTGCGCCACGGCTGGATGCTGGGCGTGCGCGAGCCGTTCTTCCACAAGCTGGTTGCCACGCTGGATGAGTTGATGGGCGAAGCCTACCCGGTGCTGCGCGAGGGGCGCGCCACCGCCGAGCGCGCGCTCAAGGCCGAAGAGGAACGCTTCGCCGAGACGCTGGACTCGGGCATGAAGATCTTCGAAGACGTGGCCAGCCGGGTCGACGACAACATCATCCCCGGCGCCGACGCCTTCCGCCTGTACGACACCTACGGCTTCCCGCTCGACCTCACCCAGGACATGGCGCGCGAGCGCGGCATGTCGGTGGACGTGGCCGGCTTCGACGCGGCGATGGAGCACCAGAAGGAAACCGCGCGCGCCGCCGGCAAGTTCGGCGGTGGCGTGCAGCTGCCGGCGGAGCTGGTCGCCAGGCTCGCGCCCACCGTGTTCCTGGGTTACGACGAGCTGGAAGCGGGCAGTCTGCAAGTGCTGGCGCTGTTGAAGGACGGCAAGCCGGTGGACATGGTGGAGGCCGGCGACGATGCCATCGTCATCCTCGACCGCACGCCGTTCTATGCCGAATCCGGCGGCCAGGTCGGCGACACTGGCGACCTCGATGGCGTCGAAAGCCGCTTCAACGTCAACGACACGCTCAAGCTCGCCGGCCAGTTCCACGGCCACATGGGCCGCCTGCAGTTCGGTTTCCTGCGCGTGGGCGACCACCTGCGCGGCGCAGTCGATGCCGGCCGCCGCGGTGCCACCATCCTCAACCACAGCGCCACCCACCTGCTGCACGCGGCGCTGCGCAACGTGCTGGGTACGCATGTGCAGCAGAAGGGCTCGCTGGTCGCGCCGGACCGGCTGCGCTTCGACTTCTCGCATTTCCAGCCGATGACCGCGGCGGAGCTGGCCGAGGTCGAGCGCCGCGTCAACGCCGAGGTGCGCGCCAACCACGCCGGTGAAGTGCGCCACATGGGCATGCAGGAGGCGCTGGATTTCGGCGCGATGGCGCTGTTCGGCGAGAAGTACGGCGAGCGCGTGCGCGTGCTGCGCTTCGGCCCGACCTCCACCGAACTGTGCGGCGGCACCCACGTCGGCCGCACCGGCGACATCGGCCTGTTCAAGCTCGTGTCCGAAGGCGGCGTGTCCGCCGGCGTGCGTCGGATCGAGGCGGTGACCGGGCAGGGCGCGCTGGATTTCGTGGCCGAGGAAGAGCATCGCCTGCACGAAGCCGCGCACCTGCTGGGCGGCAATGCCGCCGACGTGGCCGACAAGCTGCGCGGTTTGCTGGAGCGCCAGAAAAAGCTGGAGCGCGAAGTCGAGGCGCTCAAGGCCAGGGCCGCCTCCGGTGCCACCGCCGATCTGGGCGCGCAGGCGCAGGACGTGGCCGGTATCAAGGTGCTGGCGGCGCGGCTGGAAGGCTTCGATGCCAAGGCCCTGCGCGACGCGATGGATCGGCTCAAGACCCAGCTGGGCGATGCCGTCATCGTGCTGGCAGGCACCGCCGACGGCAAGGCCGCCTTGGTGGCCGGCGTGGCGGGTGCCGCGCTGGGCAAGGTCAAGGCCGGCGACGTGCTGGGCGACGTGGCCCGGCAGGCTGGCGGCAAGGGTGGTGGCCGCCCCGACATGGCCCAGGGCGGCGGCGAAGACGGCCCGGCACTGGCGGCGGCCCTGGCCGGCGTGCCCGATTGGGTGCGCAGTCGTGTTGGAGATGATGGAAATGAGACCCCATGACGATTGCAGCATGGGAATCAATCAGTATGATGGGCCAGACTGGACAGTCCCGTGCTTGAGTACCAAGCGAGGTATCTGGCCGCAGCGACAGGGGAGTTGCGATGTTGATTTTGACCAGACGGGTTGGTGAAACCTTGATGATTGGTGATGCAATCACCGTGACCGTACTCGGCGTCAAGGGCAATCAGGTACGTATCGGAATCACGGCGCCCAAGAATGTTTCGGTGCACCGGGAGGAGATCTACCAGCGCATCCAGGGGGGAAGCGCCGGGGATGAGAAGGAAGAAAAATCCTCCTGAAGCGCGCCGGGTTGATTGCCGGATCGCATGTTTGCCTGTATCCTTGCCGGCTCACGATTTTGCCTTCCGGAGACTTGCCCGAGAGGCCGAAGGGGCTCCCCTGCTAAGGGAGTATGGGGTCAAAAGCTCCATCGAGGGTTCGAATCCCTCAGTCTCCGCCAGTTTGGTGAAATCGCGAGCAACAACGATGCGGCAGCCGTATTGACGCATTGCAGTACCAGCGGCATAATTCCGCTTCTGCGCCCGTAGCTCAGTTGGATAGAGCACCAGGCTACGAACTTGGGGGTCGGGAGTTCGAATCTCTCCGGGCGCACCATCCAACATCAAAACCAGCGAGCGATCGCTGGTTTTTTTGTTGTTTGCGCACAGGCAGGCACTTGCCTGGCATGCGTCAGCAACCGC
>JAGWUF010000049.1 GCA_028868545.1 Lysobacteraceae bacterium
CACGGCGCGTTCGACCCGGCGACGATGGGCAGCGTGCCCAACGTCGGCCTGATGGCGCAGGCGGCCGAGGAATACGGCAGCCACGACAAGACCTTCAAGATCAGCGGCGACGGCGTGGTGCGGGTGATCGACGAACACGGCACGGTGCTGCTGCAGCACCCGGTCAAGGCCGGCGACATCTGGCGCATGTGCCAGACCAAGGACGCGCCGGTGCGCGACTGGGTGAAGTTGGCGGTCAGTCGCGCGCGCCTGTCGAACACCCCGGTGGTGTTCTGGCTGGACCCGCAGCGCGACCACGACCGCGGCCTGATCGCCAAGGTCGCCGCCTACCTCAACGACCACGACACCAGCGGCCTGGACATCCGCATCCTGTCGCCGGTGGAGGCGATGAAGTTCTCGCTGGGGCGCATCCGCGAGGGGCAAGACACCATCAGCGCCACCGGGAATGTCTTGCGCGATTACCTGACCGACCTGTTCCCGATCATGGAGCTGGGCACCAGCGCGAAGATGCTCTCCATCGTGCCGCTGATGAACGGCGGCGGCCTGTTCGAGACCGGTGCCGGCGGCAGCGCGCCCAAGCACGTGCAGCAGTTCGTGGAAGAGGATTATCTGCGTTGGGATTCGCTGGGCGAATTCCTGGCGCTGGCCGCTTCGTTCGAACACCTGGCCAACACCACCGGCAACGCGCGCGCGCAGGTGCTGGCGGATGCGCTGGACGCGGCCAACGCGAAGTTCCTCGACAACGACCGTTCGCCGGGCCGCAAACTGGGCACCATTGACAATCGCGGCAGCCATTTCTATGTGGCGTTGTATTGGGCGCAGGCGCTGGCCGAACAGACTGCCGATGCGGAACTCGCCGCGAAGTTCGCGCCGCTGGCCAAGCAGCTTGCCGGGGATGAAGCAAAGATCGTCGAGGAGCTCATCGCGGTGCAGGGCAAGCCGGTGGACATCGGCGGCTATTACCAGCCGGACATGGCCAAGCTGGCGGCGGCGATGCGGCCGTCGGCCACGCTCAACGCGGCGCTGGCGATGCTGTAACGCCACGTCGGCGCGCACGGCCCACGCACCTGCCGGGCTTGCCACCTGCGGCCATGCTGATCGCTTTCAACAAGCCTTATGGCGTGCTGTGCCAGTTCACCGACCGCAGCACGCCGCCACGACGCACGCTGGCCGAGTTCGGCCTGCCGGCGAACGTGTATGCCGCCGGCCGGCTGGATTTCGATTCCGAAGGCCTGCTGCTGTTGACCGATGACGGCGCGCTGGCACACCAGCTCACCGACCCCGCACACAAGCAGCCCAAGACGTATTGGGTGCAGGTGGAAGGCACGCCGACCGAGGCCCAGTTGCAGGCGTTGCGGGCAGGCGTGCTGCTCAACGACGGCCCCACGCTGCCGGCGCAGGTGCAGCGGATCGACGCGCCGCCGTTGTGGCCGCGCGATCCGCCGGTGCGCTTTCGCAAGACCGTGCCGGAGGGGTGGCTGGCGATGACGATTGCCGAAGGCCGCAACCGCCAGGTGCGGCGGATGACGGCAACGGCAGGGCTGCCCACGCTGCGGCTGGTGCGTGTGGCGATCGGGCAACATCGTCTGGGGTCGCTGTCGCCCGGGCAATGGCGCACGCTGGATCACCGCGTTGCGCCGGCATCCCTTTCCAGGCGCAGACGTTGAGCAACCCGGCGACAGTTTGCTAACGTCCCCGCATTGCCGCCGCCAGACTTCGCAGGTGTCCATCCAGATTCCCGACCGTGGTTGCTTCCTGATCATCCGCAATGACGCCGCGGATACCGACCCCGTGTGCGATCTGCTGCGCACCCGCGGGCATCAGGTGATGCCGGTGTCACCAGGCGATGCCGCGCTGGCGCTGGCCCGTACCCACGCCCCCGATCTGGTGCTGCTGGATTTGCCGCTGACCGCGTGCGTGGCACAGCTGGAAGCCCTGCACGGCTTGTCGGAGTTGGCACAGGTGCCGGCGATCTTCCTGGTGGACGCCCCTCCGCAGGAGCAGCGGCTGGCCGCGTTCGACGCCGGCGCACTGGGCTATCTGGTCAAGCCGGTGCATCCGGAAGAATTGCTGGCACGGATGCAGGTGCAATTGCATCTGAAGCTGACCCGCGACCGTCTGGAGCAGGTGGCGCGCGAACGTCAGCAACTGGTCAACCTGGTGGCGCATGACTTGAAGAACCCGCTGTCCAGCGTGCTGTTCGCCTGCGAGATGCTGGCACTGCCGAACTGCAAGCCCGAGCGCGTGCCGCGTTATCTGCAGATCATCGACGACAGCGCACGCGAGGCACTGGGCTATATCCGCCATTATCTGCAGGCGCAGGCCAAACCCGGCTGCTTGCTGCCGGAAGCGGCGCACAGCTGCACGCATCTGGGGGATCTGGTGCGTTGGCTGGCGGCGCGCTACGAGCTGCAACTGGAGGCCAACGGGATGCGGCTGCTTACCGAGCTTCCCGATGTTCCGGTTTGTGTCGCCATCAACGAACGGTTGCTGCGGCAGGTGGGCGAAAACCTGATCAGCAACGCCCTGAAATACGCACGCAGCGGCGCTGTCCTGGACTTGCAGATCCGTGTCGGCAGCCCGGGGTATTGGCAGCTGTTGGCGCAAGACCGTGGCCCGGGTGTTGCCGCCGCGCATCAGGCGCAACTGTTCCAGCCCTTTCAGCGCCCTGGCACACCTGCGGTCGTGACCGAGCTGTCCAGCGGGCTGGGGCTGGCCTTGTCACGGCATTTGATCGTGCAAGCCGGTGGCCGGCTCTGGTACGAGGACCGCGACTCGGGTGGTGCGTGCTTCGTGGTGGAACTGCCCGAAGTGAATTGCGCCGGCTGCTGCAACTAGCGCCGCTCAGGCACCATATTCGTCCTGCTCGGGCGCACCCTGCCGCAACCGCCGGGCCTGGCCTTCGATCACGTCGTGCTGCTTCGACCGCTGCCGTGCGGCGTACCACAGCACGCCGGCACCCACCACCGCGGCACCCACCAGCACCGGGTTGCGGCGGACGAAACTGCCCGCCACTTTCGAACCGGCCCGCAACGCACCCAGTGCCGCACCGGTTTCCAGCCACTGCACGGCCTTGTCCGGCACCTTCTTGCGCAGGCCATCGCCGATTTCACCCAGCAATTCCATGGCGCGATCCTGGGCTTTGTCGATCTTGCTCATCATCAACTCCTTGAAAGCGCACTTCGCGTGTCCAGTATGGCGCGTTTCCACACCCGGGGCATCACGTGCCGCGCGGCTTGGCCCGGTGGGTGGCGATGGCATTCCACGGGTCATCCGGCCACGGGTGGCGCGGGTAGCGGCCCTTCATTTCCTTCCTGACCTCGGCATAGGTGCTGGCCCAGAAGTTGTGCAGGTCGGCGGTCACCTGCAGCGGCTTGCCGCCCGGCGAGAGCAGGTGCAGCAGCAGCGGCACCCGGCCATCGGCAATCCGCGGGGTCTGGGCCAGCCCGAACAATTCCTGCAGCTTCACCGCCAGCACCGGCGGTGTCGGTTCGCCATGGTCGTCCAGCCGATACTCGATGGCGCGCTCCAGCCCCGACGGCACCGCGATGCGGGTGGGCGCCAGCTGGTCGATGCGCTGGCGCAGGTTCCAGTCGATGCCGGACTTCAGCACTTCGGCCAGCTCGGCGCTGTCCAACGTATCCAGCCGTGTCTTGCCTGCAAACGCAGGTTGCAGCCAGTGTTCCAGCGTGGCCAGCAACGCGGCATCGGAGACATCCGGCAGGCCTAATTCCGGCATCCACGCACGCAGGCATTGCACGCGAATGCACCATTGCGAAAGCGCCTCGCTCCACGGCAACACCTGCAGGCCCAGCTCGCGCACGGCCGCGGTCAGCGCGTGCGCGGCGCGGGCCGGATCGACCCGACCGGCCGATTTCACCGCCAGCACGATGCCGTCGAAACGCTCGACGCGTTCGCTGCGCAGCGCGCGCTTCTCCGCATCCCAGCGCACCTCGTCGGCATCGGAAAAATGCGCGGCGAAGTCTTCGCGCAACATCGCTTCATCCACCGGCGCGGCGCGCAGCAGCAGCGCATCCTTGGCCTCGTAGCGCAATTCGCTGGCCACCAGCCACGGCTCGCCGTACAACGCGGAATCGTCGAACAACCGCGCCATTCGCCCGTTCGCCAATTGATAGCGTTTCGGATCTTGCGGATGTTGCCTGGCGATGCGATCGGGGAAGGCATGCGCCAGCAGGTCGCCCAGCGCATGCGCCGGCACCGATGCCGCTGGCGACGCAGTGCAGCGCAGGCGACGACGCCACTGTTTCGCGGCGGCATCGATGGCGGCCAGTGCCGAGCGGCTGGCGTCCGCGGACACGCGCCCATTGCGGAACGCGGCCAGCGCCTGCCAGCGCGCGGCCAATGCGTCGGAGCGGCTGCGCAGCGGATCGCGCGCTTCCACCAGCGCCGCCAGATCGCAGGCCAGCGCGACGCGCTGCGGGTCGTTCGACGCCAACAGCATCGCCGCCAGCCGCGGATGCGTGCCCAGCGCCAGCATGCGCCTGCCGCGCGCGCTGAGCTTGCCATCGTGCAATGCATCGAGCCGTTGCAGCAGGTCCCTGCCTGCGGCCAGCGCGCCCAGTGGCGGCGGATCGACGAAGCGCAGCGCGCTGCTGCCCCAGGCCGCCAGCTCCAGCGCCAGCGCGGCCAGCTCCACCTGCGCGATTTCCGGCTTGCGCTGCGGCTCCAGCCGCTGCGACTGCGGCCACAGCCGATAGGCGAAACCTTCCGCCACGCGGCCGGCGCGACCGGCGCGCTGGTCGGCGCTGGCCTGCGAAATGGTCACGCTGTCGAGCCGCGAAAAACCGCTGTTGGGATCGAAGCGCGGCTCGCGCGCCAACCCGCTGTCGATCACCACCCGCACGCCGGGCAGGGTGACCGACGATTCGGCGACATTGGTCGCCAGCACCACGCGCCGACGGCCATCGTCGGCAGGTTGCAGCACGCGGGTTTGTTGTTCGATGGGCAGATCGCCGTGCAAGGGCAGGATTTCGACCGCCGCGACTACATTCACCCTCTCCCCAACCCCTCTCCCATCAAGGGAGAGGGGCTTGCAAGCATGGGAAGCCTGCTCCTCTCCCCTCTCAATGGCAGGAAGCTCGCAGGCATGGACGCGGGAGGCCTGCTCTTCTCCCCTCTCCCCTCGTGGGAGAGGGGCGGGGGAGAGGGGGGACGTTGCAGATCCCCCAAGCACCGCTTCCACCCGCTTGATCTCCCGCTGCCCCGGCAGGAACACCAATACATCGCCGGGATGTTCCCGCAGTGCGTGCGCTACCGCGCGCCGCACTTGGTGCTCCAGCACCTCGTCGCGCCGCGCCGGGAAATGCGCGATCTCGACCGGGAAGCTGCGGCCCGCACTCGCCAGCCGTGGTGCATCCAGAAACGCCGCCAGCCGCTCGCCGTCCAGCGTGGCCGACATCACCACGATGCGCAGGTCTTCGCGCAGGCTCGCTTGCACATCCAGCGCCAATGCCAAGCCCAGATCAGCGGCCAGATGTCGCTCGTGGAATTCGTCGAACACGATCGCACCGATGCCCTCCAGCAGCGGGTCGTCTTGCAGCATGCGGGTGAGGATGCCTTCGGTGACCACCTCGATGCGGGTATCCGGCCCGATCTTGTTCTCGAAGCGGATCCGGTAGCCCACCGTCTGGCCCACCGCTTCGCCCAATTGTCTGGCCATGAAACTGGCGGCTGCACGCGCCGCCACCCGGCGCGGTTCCAGCATCACGATCTTCTTGCCTGCCAGCCACGGTGCGGCCAGCAGCGCCAGCGGCACCTGCGTGGTCTTGCCCGCACCAGGCGGGGCTTCCAGTACCAACCGCGAATGTTGCGCCAAGCTTGCAACGATATCCGGCAACAGCGGCGCGATGGGGAATGAGGCTTGCAACATGCCCAAAGATTAACGGCAGCACGCCGACATGCGCAGCACGGGCTTTTTGCATTGACCCTTGCACAGGGTGGGCGTAGCCTTGCCGCGCGCATCCGCAGCCCTGCGATGCTGCAACCCCCGGAGCCTTGATCCCATGCCAAGCGACAGTCCCAGTCGATTGCCCACGCTGTCGTTGCGCGCTCCGGACTGATCCACGGCCGGCTCACGCGGCGACAGCCGCAACCTTGTTCCAAGAGGTGAGCCATGACCCCCATCCTGCAGGCGGTTGCGCCTGAGTTGTTGCCGTTCACGGCGAGCAACATCGCCGATGCCATCGACCACCTGAACGCCTGCGACAGCGCAGTGGCGGTCGATGTTGCCAGTCGTTTGCCACTGGCACGCCTGATCGACATGTTCGACCGCCCGGAGCTGCAACGCGCCGGCGGGTTGATCGCACGGATGCCCGATGCCCGCGCGGCGGCACTGCTGGAGGGCATGGCCGACGACCGCGCCGCCGACGTGCTGCTGGAGCTGGACGATGCCGACCGCGCCCGCCTGTCCGGGCGGCTGCGCAGCGGCACGCTGGAGGCGCTGCGCCAGTTGATGCGCTACCCGCCGCACACCGCGGGCAGCTTGATGACCACCGAATTCGTTTCCGTGCCCGCCGATTGGACGGTGGCGCAAACGCTGACCCATGTGCGCCAGGTCGAACGCAGCCGCGAAACGGTGTACGCGATCTACCTGCTGGATCCGGCCAGCCACGCGCTGGTGCGCACGCTCTCGCTGCGACAGCTGATCGCCGGCGATCCCGACGCACTGGCCCTGTCGCAAGCACAGCGCACCGAGCCGGTGTGGGTGGCGGCGCATACCGACCAGGAAGAAGTAGCACGGCTGATCCGCCGCCACGACCTGCTGGCGATCCCGGTGCTGGATGAAGCCCGCCATGTGCTGGGCGTGGTGACGGTGGACGACGTGCTGGACGCGCTGATTTCCGAAAGCACCGAGGATGCGCACAAGTTCGGCGGCCTGCAGGCGATCGAGCGCCCGTACATGCGTACCGGCTTCTGGTCGATGATCAAGAAGCGCGCCGGCTGGCTGTGCGCGCTGTTCCTCGGCGAAATGCTCACTGCCAGCGCGATGCAGCATTTCGATGACGAATTGGCCAAGGCAGTGGTGCTGACCTTGTTCATCCCGCTGATCATGAGCTCCGGCGGCAACTCCGGCTCGCAGGCCACGTCCTTGCTGATCCGCGCGCTGGCACTGGGCGAAGTGCGGTTGCGCGATTGGTGGCGCGTGGCGCTGCGCGAGATTCCGTCGGGTATGTTGCTGGGTGCGATGCTGGGTGTGATCGCGCTGATCCGCATCAGCATCTGGCAGTTCGGTGGCATCTACGACTACGGCCCGCACTGGGTGCTGCTGGCGTTCACCGTGGCCGCCGCGTTGGTGGGCATCGTCACCTTCGGTTCGTTGTCCGGCTCGATGCTGCCGTTCCTGCTGCAACGCCTGGGCTTCGATCCGGCCAGCGCCTCGGCCCCGTTCGTGGCCACCTTGGTGGATGTCACCGGCCTGGTGATTTATTTCAGCATCGCCGCGCTGATCCTTGGCGGCACGTTGCTGTAGCGCAGCCGGTAAAATCGCGCCATGCACCTGATCGACATCGGCCTGAATCTTTCCCACGACAGCTTCGACCGCGACCGCGACGCGGTCTGGCAACGCGCGCGCGACGCCGGCGTGACCCGCGCCATCCTCACCGGCGCCTCGCGCGAGCATTCGCCGAGGGCGCTGGCACTGGCGCGCACACGGCCCGGCGAGTGGTTTTCCACCGCCGGCGTGCACCCGCACCACGCCAGCGAATACACCGCCGAGTGTGATGCCGAGATGCGTGCGCTGCATGCGCATCCGGAAGTGGTGGCGGTGGGCGAATGCGGGCTGGATTACTTCCGCGATTTCTCGCCGCGTCCGGCGCAGCGCCGCGCCTTCGAACAGCAATTGCAGATCGCGGTGGACACGCGAAAGCCGCTGTTTCTGCACCAGCGCGATGCCCACGCCGATTTCATGGCGATGATGCAGAATTTCGACGGCAAGCTGGGCCCGGCGGTGGTGCACTGCTTCACCGGCACGCGTGAAGAACTGTTCGACTATCTGGATCAGGACTGGCATATCGGCATCACCGGCTGGCTGTGCGACGAACGCCGTGGCGCGCACCTGCGTGAGCTGGTGAAACAGATTCCTGCCCAACGTCTGCTGGTCGAAACCGACGCCCCCTACCTGCTGCCGCGCACCCTGAAGCCGCTGCCGAAGGACCGCCGCAACGAGCCTGCCTTCCTGGCCCACATCGTGGAAGAACTGGCGCGTGATCGCGGCGAGGACGTGGCCATCACCGCGGCCAACAGCACTGCAACTGCGCAGGCGTTTTTCGGACTGCCGGTGCCGCCTGCAATTTAGTGGACTCACGGGTTCAGTTGCGTGCTAGGCTGCGCGCTTTCCCGTCCCCCACGTCCGGAAATCGCGCATGCGCTTCCCTTTTCGCTTGTTCGTTCCGGGGCTTGCCCTCGGTCTGGTTCTGTTCACCGCCGCCTGCCGCAAGCAGGACACCACCGACAAACCCGCCGCCGCACAAGCAGTCAGCGTGGTGCAGGTGCAATCGCACACCCTGCAGCGCAGCGTGGAAGCCTCCGGTCCGGTGACGGCCTGGGAAGAGATGCAGTTGGGGGTGGAAGTCAGCGGCCTGCGCGTCACTGCCTTGCATGTGGATGTGGGCCAGCAGGTGCAAAAGGGGCAGCTGCTGCTGGCGCTGGATCATCGCAGCCTCGACAGCGATCTGGCTTCGGCCACCGCCGCCTTGCAGCAGGCCGAGGCCGGTGCCGAGCTGGCGCGTTCGAAATTCGCACGCGGGCAGGCACTGGTCGACGGCCATTACATCAGCGTGATGGCGCTGGATGAACTGCGTGCCGCACGCACCCAGGCCGAGGCGCAGCTGGGCACCGCCCGCGCGTTGCATGATGCCGCCGCCCTGCGCCGCAGTTATGCCGACCTGCGTGCGCCCGATGCCGGCCGGATTTCCAAACGGCTGGTGCAGCCGGGGCAAGTGGTAGCCGCCGGCAGCGAACTGCTGCGGTTGATCCGCCAGGATCGGCTGGAATGGCGGGCCGACCTGGCCGAAGCCGCGCTGGCGCAGGTTCGGCCCGGGCAAATCGTGGTCCTGCAAGGCAGCGGTGTGCAGGGCCACGTGCGCGCGGTCACGCCCGGCGTCGACGCCAGCACCCGCACCGGCACCGCCTATGTGGATCTGCCGGAACCCAAGACCGTGCAGCCCGGCACGTTCGTGCAAGGTCGCATCCAGACCGGGCAGGGCGAGGCGCTGACGCTGCCCGAGGCCACCGTGCTGCATCGCGACGGCCATGCCTACGTGTTCCGCGTCGGTGCGGACAACCGTGCCAGCCGGGTGCGGATCGAGATCGACAGCAGCCAGGCCGGCGTGGTGGCGGTGCGCAGCGGTGTCCGGGCCGGTGACCGCGTGGTCAGCGCCGGCGCCGGCTTCCTGGCCGATGGCGACCGCGTGCGCGTGGTGCCGGCTGCCGGTACTGCCCGATGAGCGGCGGCGGCACGCTGTCCACCTGGGGCATCCGCAATCCGGTGCCCGCCATCCTGCTGTTCTTCGTGCTGTGCGTGGCCGGCCTGTGGGGCTTCCACCAGTTGCCGGTGGCGCGCTTCCCCGACATCAGCTTCCCGATGGTGACGGTGGTCATCACCCAGCCCGGTGCGTCGCCGCAGCAGCTGGAAACCGAAGTGACGCGCAAGGTGGAAGACGCGGTGGCCACGCTCAATCACGTCAAGCGCGTGTTCTCCACGGTGGTGGACGGGCAATCCACCACGGTCATCGAATTCCGCCTCGACGCCAACCTGCTGGAAGCGCTGAACGACAGCAAGGATGCGGTGACGCGCATCCGCATGGACTTGCCGCAGGACATCCAGGAGCCGGTGATTTCGAAGGTGGAAATCGTCGGTTCGCTGCTGACCTACGCGGTGGAAGCGCCGTCGCTGCGGCCCGATGAAGTCTCGTGGTTCGTCGATCGCTACGTCGCCCGCACCCTGTACGGCGTCAACGGGGTGGCGGCGGTCACCCGCATCGGCGGCGTGGATCGGCAGGTTCGCGTCGATCTCGATCCACAGGCCCTGCTGGCGCAGGGCATCACCGCCGGCGCGGTGAACCAGCAATTGGCGGCGATGCAGGTGGACCGCCCCGGCGGCAAGACCGAACGGGACGGTGGCCAGCAGAGCGTGCGCACGCTCAACACGGTCGCCGATGCGCAAGCCTTGCGGGCGTTCAGCATCGCCTTGCCCAACGGCCAGCACGCGCGGCTGGACGCACTGGCGCATGTCAGCGACGGCAGCGCCGACCCCACCCAGATTGCGCTGCTGAACGGCAAGCCGGTGGTGGGCTTTTCGCTGGCGCGTTCACGCGGCGCGGATGAATTGAAGGTGCGTGACGCCGTGCGCGCGGCGCTGGCCGAACTGGCCAGGCAGCACCCCGGCGTGCAGTTCCGCCAGGTCACCGACATGTCGGAAGAAACCCAGCGCTCGTATTCGTCGTCGATGACGATGCTGTGGGAAGGCGCACTGCTGGCGCTGGCGGTGGTGTTCTGGTTCCTGCGCGACTGGCGCGCCACCTGGGTGTCGGCGATCGCCCTGCCGCTGTCCATCATCCCCACCTTCGCGGTGATCGCGTGGCTGGGCTTCAGCCTGAACATGATCACCCTGCTGGCCCTGAGCGTGGTGATCGGCTTGCTGGTGGACGATGCGATCGTGGAGATCGAGAACATCGTGCGGCATCTGGGCATGGGCAAGAAGCCGCTGGAGGCCGCGCGCGATGCCGCCGACGAAATCGGCACCGCGGTGATCGCCACCTCCATCACCCTGGCGGCGGTGTTCGTGCCGGTGGCCTTCATGCCCGGGGTGTCCGGCAAGTTCTTCCGCGAATTCGGCTGGACCGCCGCCACTGCCGTGCTGTTCTCGCTGCTGGTGGCGCGCCTGCTCACCCCGATGATGGCCGCGCACCTGCTCAAGCCCAAGCCGCACGCGGAGGAAGACAGCGCGTTGATGCGGCGCTATCTGGTGTGGGTGGACAAGGCGCTTGTGCACCGCTGGAAGACGCTGGGCATCGCCGGCGCATTGTTCGTGGCCTCGCTGGCGCTGATTCCGCTGATTCCCACCACCTTCATCCCCGTCACCGACCAGGGCCGCAGCATGCTGTCGCTGGAGCTGGCGCCCGGCGTACGCATCGACGACACCCGGCGCATGACCGAGCAGGCGCGGGCACTGCTGCAACCGATTCCCGAACTCAGGCAGGTGTTCACCCAGATCGGCAGCGTGCCGAACCTGGGCGACCCCAGCAAAAGCGGCCTGCCGGACCTGCGCCGCGCGGTGCTGACGCTGGAATGGGGCGCGTCCAGCAGCCGCCAGCGCAGCCAGCGAACACTGGAAACCGAAGTGCGGGCACGGCTGGCCGACCTGCCCGGGGTGCGCCTGAGCTTCATGAGCAACGAGCCCGGCGAGTTGATGCAACTGGTGCTGGCCGGCGACGATGCCGAGGCGCTGAACGCGGCGGCGGCAAAAGTGGAACGCGATCTGCGCACATTGCCGGGGCTGGGCAGCATCTCCTCGTCGGCCTCGCTGCTGCGGCCGGAGCTGCAGATCCTCCCCGATTCCGCGCGCGCCGCCGAACTGGGCGTGTCCACCACCGCGATCGCCGAAGCCGCACGCATCGCCACCAGCGGCGACTACGTGCAGCGCATGGCCAAGCTCAACCTGGCCGATCGGCAGGTTCCCATTCGCGTCGGCTTCGATCGGGCCACGCTGGCGCAGCCGGAACTGCTGGCGCAATTGCGCGTGCCCGGCGCGCGCGGCGCGGTGCCACTGGCGGCGGTGGCGAGCATCCGCGACGGCAGCGGACCGTCGGTGATCAACCGCTACAAGCGCCAGCGCAACATTACCCTCACCGCCGAGCTCAACGGGCGGCCGCTGGGTGAAGTGATGGGCCAGGTGCAGCAACTGCCCGCGGTCAAGGCCCTGCCGCCGGGTGTCTCGTTCATCAACACCGGCGATTCGGAAATCTTCGTGGAAATGTTCACCGGCTTCGTGATGGCGATGGTGGCCGGCATCGTCTGCATCTACATGGTGCTGCTGCTGCTGTTCCGCCACCCGATGCAACCCCTGACCATTCTGAGCGCGATCCCGCTGTGCGCGGCGGGCGCGTTCGGCGCCCTGCTGATCACCCGCCACATGCTGTCGCTGCCGGCGCTGATCGGGCTGCTGATGTTGATCGGCATCGCCAGCAAGAACTCCATCCTGCTGGTGGACTATGCGGTGATGGCCGAGGACGAACACGGCCTGCCACGCCACGCCGCGCTGCTCGACGCCTGCCACAAGCGCGCGCGACCGGTGGTCATGACCACGATCGCGATGGGCGCCGGCATGCTGCCGCTGGCACTGGGCTTCGCCGGCGAATCCAGCATGCGCGCGCCGATGGCGTGGGCGGTGATCGGCGGACTGGTGACCTCCACCGCGCTGAGCCTGCTGGTGGTGCCCGCCGCCTACACCGTGCTGGACGATGCCGGCAGCTGGTTCGCGCGGCGCTGGCGCGGCGCGAGCGCCGGCACGGACGAGGTGGCTGCGGCTTAACCCCGCAGCCCCACCCCGCGCTTGAGCAACTGCAACGCCAGGGTGGCCAACGCCACCACGAAACCCAGCATCAACGCATAGGCCACCCACAGCGGCACGTCGCTTTGCCCCAGCAGGCCGTAGCGGAACGCATTGACCATGTAGAAGATCGGGTTGGCGTGGGTGGCCGCCTGCGCCCAGCCCGGCAGCAGGTGGATCGAATAGAACACGCCGCCCAGATAGGTGAGCGGGGTCAGGATGAAGGTCGGCACGATGGCCACGTCGTCGAACTTCTTCGCATACACCGCGTTGATGAAACCGGCCAGCGAAAAGATCACCGCCCCCAGCAACACCGCGCTGACCGTCACCAGCGGGTGCGGCACGTGCACGCGGGTGAACAGCATCGCGATGCACAGCACGATGGTGCCCACCATCATGCCGCGCAGCACCGCACCGGCCACGTAGCCGGTCAGGATCACCCAGTGCGGCATCGGGCTGACCAGCAGCTCTTCCACATAGCGCCCGAATTTCGAGCTGAAGAACGACGACGACACGTTGCCGTAGCTGTTCTGGATCACGCTCATCATCACCAGCCCCGGCACGATGAACTGCATGTAGTCCATGCCGCCCATCTTGCCCACCCGCGAACCGATCAGGCCGCCGAAGATCAGGAAGTACAGGGTCATGGTGATCGCCGGCGGGATCAGTGTCTGCGTCCAGATGCGCAGGATCCGCATCACCTCGCGGCGGGTGACGGTGGCGAGGGCGGTCAGGTTGGGGTTGCTCATGCCGACGCTCCTTCGCGCGCGGTCATCCGCACGAACAATTCTTCCAGCCGGTTGCTCTTGGTGCGCATCGAACGGACACGGATGCCGGTGGTTTCAAATGCGGCGAACACGCGGTTCAGATCCATCGCGCGCGGCATGTCCAGTTCCAGCGTGTGCGCATCGCTGGCGCGCAGACTGGCACCTTCGATCTGCGGCAACACCGCAGGCAGCTCGCCTTCGATGTCGAACAAGAAGCCTTCCACGTCGAGCTTGGCCAGCAACGTCTTCATCGGGCCCTGCTCGACGATGCGGCCGTGGTCGATGATGGCCAGGTTGCGGCACAGGCTCTCGGCTTCCTCCAGATAGTGCGTGGTCAGGATGATGGTGGTGCCGGCCGCATTGATCTGCTGCAAGGTGGTCCACATGCCGCGGCGAATCTCGATGTCCACGCCAGCGGTGGGCTCATCCAGGATCAGCAGCTTGGGCCGGGTCATCATCGCGCGGGCGATCATCAAGCGCCGCTTCATGCCGCCGGACAGCGAACGGCTGACCTTGTCGGCCTTGTCCCACAGCTGCGCCTCCTTCAACACCACCTCGGCGCGGGCCAGCGCCTGCGCGCGCGGCAGGCCATAGAAGCCCGCGTAGTTCACGCAGATGTCCAACGGCTTCTCGAACATGTTGAAGTTGAATTCCTGCGGCACCAGCCCGATCTGCCGCATCGCCGCGCTGCGCTCGCGCGTCACGTCGATGCCGAACACCTCCACGCTGCCGGCACTCTTGTTCACCAGCGAACTGACGATGCCGATCAGCGTGGACTTGCCGGCCCCGTTGGGGCCCAGCAAGGCGAAGAAATCGCCGGGCGTGACGTCCAGGCTGACACCCTGCAGCGCCTGCACGCCGTTGTCGTAGGTCTTGCGCAGGTCGCGCACGCGCAGTGCGGGCGCGGCGTTGTTTTGGGTCATGGCGGGCCTCGTACGCGGAAGCCCGCGCGGGAAGCCGGTAGTATAGGCAGCCTTGTGGCACCACCCTTGCCACGCTGTGTTGCAACGCCGTGGCCATTGTTCATTTCCCGATCAAACTCACTGCCCGCCGCATGATTGCGCCCAGCGTGGCGCATCTGTCTTTCCTGCGCGATGACGACCAAACACTGCCGTGCATCCCCGGGCAGTTCATCCAGATCCATTTCCACCATGCCGATGGCAGCACGGCCAAGCGCAGCTATTCCATCGCCATTGGGCGATCACCCGATGCCGCGCCCGACGCGCAAGTGGATATCGCGGTCAGCTATGTGCCCGGCGGCGCCGCTACCGCTTTGTTTGAAGCATTGGACATCGGCGCCACGCTGGAGGCCAGCGGCCCGTTTGGACGCTTCTGCCTGTACCCCAACGATGCCAATCAGCGCTACCTGCTGATTGGCACCGGCACCGGCATCACCCCGTACCGCGCCATGCTGCCGCAGCTTGAACAGCAAATGGCGCAGCGCGGCGTGCAGGTGGTGCTGCTGCAAGGCGCACGCACGCCAGCGGAATTGCTGTACGGTGATGAATTCCGCGCGTTTGCCAATGCGCACCCCCATTTCCGCTACATCCCGTGTTTGTCGCGCGAACTGCCCGCCACCGATTCCCCGCATGCGCACACCGATGTGCGCCACGGCTATGTGCAAAACGTGCTAACCGAACTCCTGCCTGACCCGGCCAGCGACATCGCCTATCTGTGCGGTAACCCGAATATGGTGGATACCAATTTCGAAGCGCTCAAAACCATTGGCTTGCCGACCCCGATGATTCGCCGCGAGAAGTACGTCAGCAACAAATGACTGCCGCATGCTTCGGGCAGGGGTGGGTTTCGACACGAATGTCCCCCGGCCGCTGGCGCGGCCTCCGCCTTGATTTCGCATCGAAACCCACCCCTGCCCGAAGCATGCCCTTGCCGTGCAATGCTGTAAAGGGTACTTGACAAGCCATTTTTGATGCGTGCATCATCTTGTCAAGCAAGCTTGACAAGTCACGGCGTACCGCATGAAAACCCAACACCCCACGAAAGCCTCCGGAATCAGCTTCCTCAGTATCGGGATCGCGTTTATGGCGGTTGCCGCCAGCGGCCAATCCGCCTTCTTGGGGGTAGGCATGGCCTTCATCGGGCTGGGGATCGCGTTCATCGCCAAAGCACGCAAGGACAAACAGCCGTGACCCTGCGCCGCTGGATCTGGGGCTTCGTGCTGATCGGGCTGGGTTCGTTTGCCCTGGCCGGGGCCGGCAAGTGGCTGTTGCAATGGCCGCAGAACGCCGTCAGCACCTGGCTCGGGATCGGCACCGGTTATCTGGCCGGTTCCGCGCTGATGCTGCTGTTGCCGCGCTGGTGGCGCGAGCATTGCGACGAGATGTACGCGCAGCCGGCCGGCAAACGCTATATCCGCGCGCTGCTGCCGATCATGGGGTTCTATTCACTGGCCCTGTTTGCTTCGATCTGGGTGATCAAGCAGGGCATCGCATCGATCCCGCTGCGCGCCGTCATCGCCGTATCGCCGGCACTGGCCATCCTGATGCTGATGTGGGCGGCCCTGCGCTACCTGCGCGAGATCGACGAACTGCAACGGCGGATCGAAACCGAAGCCATCGGCATCGCCAGCCTGCTGGTCTCGGTGCTGTATTTCGCCGGCGGCCTGCTGGACAAAGCCAAAGTGCTGCACTTTGATGCCGCGATGGCGATGATCTGGGTGTTCCCGCTGCTGATGCTGTGCTACGGCGCCGCCAAATTTTTTGTCACCAAGCGCTATCTATGAACAACCGGCTGCGCGAATTGCGTGAGGCCCACGGCTGGTCGCAGGGTGAACTTGCAACACAGCTGGAGGTCTCGCGACAAACCATCAACGCGCTGGAAACCGGCAAGTACGACCCTTCTTTGCCACTGGCGTTTCGCATCGCCCGCTTGTTTTCACTGCATATCGAAGATGTGTTTCTGCCTGATGCAGGCTGACGCCAGTTCCTTTCCAACCACAACCATCCAACGAGGTTGTTTCCGATGAATTCCCGCAAGACTCGACTTGTTCTGGCCATCGTCGCGGCTGTCGCCGTGTTCGGCTACAAGACGCTACACCACACCCCCGATACGGACTCCGGCAAGACCATTGCCAGCAAGCAAAGCACCGCACCGGTTGCGCCCATCAAGCCCACGCTATTGGGCACGCTGGCATTTACGCCCTGCAGCTTGAGCTCACCGTTCAGCAAAGACGCCCTGGAAGCCCAGTGCACGCGCCTTGAAGTGCCCGAAGATCGCGGCCAACCCAATGGCCGCAAGATCGCGCTGAATATCGCGTGGGTACCTGCTTCGGAGAATGGCTCTGCCTCGCCCGATCCGGTGTTCTTCATCGCAGGCGGCCCCGGGCAGTCAGCAGTGGACTCCTATCCCGGGCTGGATCCGGTGTTCAAGGAAGTGCGCAAGCACCGCAACGTGATCTTGGTCGATCAACGCGGCACCGGCAAATCCAATGTGTTGTCATGTGCAGCCGACGATGACGACGGCAGCACCGGCACCCCCACGCCCGAGGTGATGCAAGCCAAGGCGCTGGCCTGCGTAGACACCTTGTCGAAGCAAGCCGACCTGCGCCACTACACCACCACCGATGCGATTACCGATCTGGATGCGGTGCGGCAGGCCATCGGTGCCAAGCAGATCAACCTGGTGGGCGTGAGCTATGGCACCCGCGTAGCGCAGCAATATGCGATGCGCTACCCGGCGGCCACACGCAGCATCGTGCTGGATTCGGTGGTACCCAATACGCTGGGGCTGGGCAATATCTTCGCCCGCAATCTGGATGATGCGCTGGCCCTGCAATTCGGGGTGTGCAGCAAGAATCCTGCGTGCAAAACCGCCTTGGGCGACCCGCGTGCCGAACTCGACACGTTGCTGGCCAAACTGCGCGCCGCGCCGCCCACCGTCAGTTATCGCGATGCCAGCAGCGGTGAATGGAAGCAGGACGTGCTGCATGCCGACAGCGTGGCCGGCATGGTGCGCATGTATGCCTACATGCCACTGGCAAGTTCACTGCTGCCCAAGCTCATCCACGAAGCCAATGGCGGCCACTACGAAGGCTTGCTGGCGCTGATCAAGATGATGTCCGGCGAGATGAAAGACGCGATGGCGATGGGCATGCAGCTGTCGGTGGTGTGCAGCGAAGACGCGGCCAGCATGGTGGCGCGTGAGGAAGACAGCCACACCTTGCTTGGCAACACCATGTCGGAAGGGATGGCTGCGATGTGCAAGATCTGGCCCAAAGGCACTCCGCCGACGGATTTCCACAAGGCGCTTGCCACCCAAGTGCCGGCGCTGGTGTTGGAGGGTGAGTTTGATCCCGTCACCCCGCCGCGCTACGGCAGCGAGGTGGCGAAGACCCTTCCCAATAGCCGCCTGTTTGTACTCAAAGGCCAGGGCCATAACGTGATTGGCGCCGGCTGCATGCCGAAACTGTTTGCGCAGTTCATCGAACAAGCCGATGGCAAACACCTGGACGCCAGCTGCCTGGACACGTTGGCCTATGCACAGCCCTTTACCAGCTTCAACGGCGCCGCGCCGTAAGCGCCCCTACCTTCAAGGAACAACGCAATGATCGTTGCAGAACATCTTCGCAAAACTTTCCCCGGCAAGGGCAAGGACAAGCAGCGCGTGATCGCCGTGGATGACGTCGGCTTCACCGCACACGACGGCCAGATCACCGGCTTGCTGGGCCCCAATGGTGCCGGCAAAACCACCACCTTGCGCATGCTCTATACCCTGATGACACCGGAAACCGGCCGCGTGCTGGTGGATGGCATTGATGTGGCCGCCGATGCCGAGCGCGTGCGCCGCAGCCTGGGCGTGTTGCCGGATGCACGTGGCGTGTACAAGCGCCTGACCGCGCGCGAGAACATCGACTACTTCGGCCAATTGCACGGCATGTCCGCGCAGGCGATTGCCCAACGCACCCAAAAACTGGCCGCCGCGTTGCAAATGGAAGACTTCCTCGACCGCAGCACCGAGGGCTTTTCACAAGGCCAGCGCACCAAGACCGCAATCGCCCGTGCGCTGGTGCATGACCCCAAAAACGTCATTTTGGATGAGCCCACCAATGGCCTCGATGTGATGACCACGCGTGGCCTGCGCAGCTTTTTGAAAGAGCTGCGCGGCGAAGGCCGCTGCGTGATTTTTTCCAGCCACATCATGCAAGAGGTGGCCGCGCTGTGTGACCGCATCGTAATCATCGCGCACGGCAAGGTGACCGCGCAGGGCACCCCCGATGAGCTGCGTGCGATGACCGGCGAAGACAATCTGGAAGACGCATTCGTGACTTTGATCGGCAGCGAAGAGGGCCTGCACGCATGAACCAGCAACATTTTTTCAGCACGTTATTCACGGTGATGCGCAAGGAATGGCGTGACTTCGTGCGCGATCGCCGCACCTT
>JAGWUF010000098.1 GCA_028868545.1 Lysobacteraceae bacterium
CACGCCTGAAGGCCACACCGGCGGGTCCCTCAACATGGTGCCCGCCTACGCCGGCTACCTCCTGATGGACGCCCTGGATGGTGTCACCCGCGCTTGGATGATGGGCCAAGGGCACTGCGTGGCCGCGATCGACGCGCTGAACGTGTTGGTTGGCAACATGACCGACAGGCACGCCGAACGCTATGACCGCTCCGACGCCGGACTGAGCCGGTTCGTCGGCGACTTCTACGCCTACACGCTCAATCCGGACGGGACGCCGGCGTCGCCGCTGGGCTCCCACGTCAATGCGCATACCGCCGGGGGCGTGATGGAAGGTGGCTATCTCGGCTTTGCCGAGCTTCAGTACGTGCATGCGCCTCTCAAGGACGAACGCCTGGTGGCGTTCCTCAGCGACGGTGCGTTCGAAGAACAGCGCGGCAGCGACTGGGCGCCGCGCTGGTGGCGTGCCGAAGACAGCGGGCTGGTCAGCCCGATCATCATCCTCAACGGGCGGCGTATCGAACAGCGCAGCCAGATCACCCAGCAAGGCGGCGAGCGCTGGTTGGACCGGCACCTGCGCTTGAACGGCTTTGATCCGATCGCGCTGGACGGGCGCGATCCGGCCAGCATCGCGTGGGGCATCCACGTGATGGAGTCGCGCCTGCAAGCGGGCGCCGCTGTTCCCGCCGACGTGCGGCTGCCCTATGGCATCGCCGAAACCGTCAAGGGCTTCGGCTTCCCCGGCGCCGGGACCAACGCCTCGCACAACTTGCCGCTGCCGGGGAATCCGGCGAAGGATGCCGCGGCGCGCACGCTCTTCAATGAAGGCGCAGCGGCGCTGTTCGTGGCCGCGTCGGAGCTCGAGCAGGCCGTTGCCGCACTCAACAGCCACGATCTCCAGCAGCGGGTGCGCGAGCGCGACCATGCGCTGGCCGATCGCCAGGTGGAACCGCCCCGCGTCCCGGCGATCGCCGACCGCGGCGCCGGCGGTGAGAGCTCGCCAATGACCGCACTCGACGAGCAGTTCGTCGCCATCGCCGAGGCGAATCCGGGGCTGCGCGTGCGCGTGGGCAATCCGGACGAGCTGCGCAGCAACAAGCTCAACCGCACCCTGGACGCGATGAAGCACCGGGTGCACGAGCCCGAACCCGGTGTCGCCGAATCGACCACCGGCGCGGTCATCACCGCGCTCAACGAGGAGGCCGTGGTCTGCGCGGCGCTCGGCAACAAGGGCGGGCTGAACCTGGTGGTCACCTACGAGGCGTTCGCGCCGAAGATGCTCGGCGCCGTGCGCCAGGAACTGATCTTTGCCCGCCATCAGAAGCAGGCCGGACGCCCGCCCGGCTGGCTGGGCGTGCCGCTGGTGCTGACTTCGCACACGTGGGAAAACTCGAAGAACGAGCAGTCGCACCAGGATCCGACCATGGCCGAGGCGCTCATGGGCGAGATGGCCGACATCTCGCGCGTGGTGTTTCCGCCCGATGCCAACGGCGCCGCCGCAGCCCTCACCCACGCCTACGCGCAACGCGGCACGGTCACCACCCTGGTCGTCCCCAAGCGGCCGGTGCCCCATGAGTTGACGCCACAGCAGGCCAAGGCGCTGGCCGAGATCGGAGCGACGTGCCTGGCCGGCGATCCGGCGACGGCGGCGATCCTGCTCGTAGCCACCGGCGCGTACCAGCTGCAGGAAGTGCGCCGCGCGCAGGCGCGTCTGGTCGAACGCGGTGTGTCGGCCGCGATCGTCTATCTCGCCGAGCCCGGCCGGTTCCGCGCGCCGCGCGATCCGGAGGAGGCACGGTACGTGCACTCCGACACCGCGGTCCAGGCGCTGTTCCCGGTGAGCAGGCCGCGCGTATTCGTCACCCACACCCGTCCGGAGCCCTTCCTCGGCGCGCTCCGCCGGCTCGACACCGGCCCGGCCACCACCGCGGCGCTGGGCTTCGTCAACCGCGGCGGCACGCTGGACGTGCCGGGCCTGCTGTTCGCCAACCGCAGCACCTGGGCACACGTGGTCGACGCGGCTGCGCACGTCCTCGGCCAGTCCCGTGGCAGCCTGCTGTCCGAAGCGGAGCTGGCGGCAGTGGATGGCCGCGGCGATCCGGCCACGATCCTGCGCCCTGCCACGGGGCCAGCGTCGTGAGTCGCCCGGCCAGGACCTCGCGCTGATGGCGGGTACAGTGCGGCGCGGAGGTCAGATTGCCTGGGCCGGACTGAAGCTCGGAGTCGCCGTGCTGCGCCTGCGCCGGCGCGCACCCGACCTGCTCCCCGCATACGTCAGCACCACCCTGGTGGGGTTGGGCACCACCTTCGTCAAGCTGGGCCAAGGCTTGAGTCTGCGCTGGGACCTGCTGCCGGCACCCTACCGCGAGGCGTTGTCGCGATTGCACAGCGATGTGCCCCCCTTCCCGGCGGAGGAGGCCATGCGTATCGTCGAACAGGCGTTTGGCGCGCCGGTCGGCGAACTTTTCGCCAGCTTCGATGACAAGCCCCTGGCCGCGGCTTCAGTGGCCCAGATCCATCCAGCGCGCATGCATGATGGTCGCGATGTGGTCGTCAAGATCACCCGCCCCGGGATCCATGCCCAGGTGCAGGCGGATCTGCTGCTCCTGCGGCGCACGATGCGCGTCGCCCAGTGGATCTGGCCGCCACTGAAACGCCACCGGCCGCTCGAACTGGTGGACGAACTAGGCGCATTCCTGCGTGACGAGATCGACATGCGTCACGAGGCGCAGAACATGCGGCGCATGGCCAAGGTGCTGGATGCCCTGCCCGGCATCACCCAGCCGCACGTCGTCGAGCCGTATGCCACCCGCAACGTGCTTGTGCAGGATCGAAGCCACGGGACCCGTCTGGAGGCCGCGTACGGCACAGCGGCCGCTCCCGCACTGGCAAGGGCGCTGCTCGGTGCCTACGTGCATCAGCTCTTCGGCGCCGGCGTCTTCCATGCCGACCCGCACCCGGGGAATCTGTTCTTCTTTGACGACGGTCGCCTGTGCCTGCATGACTTTGGCTCGATCGGCGTGCTCGACCCTGCATCCCGGCTCGCGCTCGGCGGCATGGTCGAGGCCATTGCGGCCGACGACGCCGAGGGCGTGCTGGATGCAGCGATCGCCATGGGCTTCTTCCCGCCGCAGGTCGACCGCCGCTCGCATGTGCGCGAGATCCACCTGATCCTGGCCGAGATGGCCAGCCGTCCGCTGGCGGAGTGGTCCATCGCCGAGGCGATCTGGCGCGTGGCACGCATCGGCCAGGGTGCGGGCTTCCGGCTGCCCGCCCACCTGCTGGCCCTGATCCGCACGCTGTTCCTGGTCGAGAACACCCTGCGGGCCCTGGACCCCGACATGGACCTGCTGGGCACGCTGTCGGCGCGGGCAGCCGACGTCATGGCCATGGTCGACGCCAGCCGACCCGTGGGCCGACCGCTCGCGATGCGGCTGGCACGCACCGCCCGCCAGCTGCCGCAGATCGCCACCGATCTGTTGCGGCAGGCACAGCTGAGCGAAGGACGGCCCGCGTTCTCGGTGCACCACCACGGTCTGGCTCCCACGCACGAGGCGCTCGCGCGCACCGGCAACCGGCTGGCGCTGGCCCTGGTCACCCTGGGCCTCTACGTCAGCGGTGCCCTGCTCGCCCTGCACAGCACCGGTCCGCTACTGGCCGGACATCTGCCATGGCTGTCCGTCATCGCGTTCGCCGGCGCAGCGCTCCTGTCGCTGCGGCTCGTCGTTGCCATAGGACGGTCAGGCCACCTGTAAGCGCATCCCGCCACTGACATCCGGAGGATAACCGCCATGAACCGTCGCCTTGTCCTGTCCCTCGCCGGCGTGCTGTTCCTGGCCGTCGGCAGCGCGTCCGCCACCGAGGCGCCCTTGGCGGGTCCAGTCCAG
>JAGWUF010000099.1 GCA_028868545.1 Lysobacteraceae bacterium
GCCTCCTCGATGGCCTGCCGCAGCAGGCCCAGCGGCAGCGGCAGCGGCGCGGCTTTTGCGGGCGGCGGCACCGGCACCACCGGTGGCGGGGCTTCCTGCACGGGTGCGGGTGCCTTGGCCGCAGCCGGCTTCTTCACCGGCTGCTTGCGCGCGGGTTTCGCCGGTACGGCGGGGGACGCCGGCTCCGGCACCTCGGCGCGCAGCACCTCGGTATAGATGAACTTGTCGCAGGCCTGCACGAACGGGTCCGGCGTCTTGTGCTCGCCGAAGCCGTACACGGTCAGGCCCTCCTCGCGCAGGCGCTGGGCCAGGCGGGTGAAGTCGCTGTCGCTGGAGACCAGGCACATGCCGTCGAAACGGCCGGTGTACATCAGGTCCATCGCGTCGATGATCAGCGCGCTGTCGGTGGCGTTCTTGCCGCTGGTGTAGGCGAACTGCTGCACCGGGCTGATCGAATGCTTCAGCAGCACCTTCTTCCACTGCCCCTGCTGCTGGGTGGTGAAGTCGCCGTAGATGCGCTTGACGCTGGCCAGCCCGAACTTCGCCACCTCCGCCAGCAGCCCCTCGATCACCGAGGCCTGCGCGTTGTCGGCATCTATCAACACCGCCAGCCGGCGCTGGCCGTCATCGTGGGGCACGTGGGTGCGGGTTTTCATGGGCTATCTCCTGTCTGTGGTGCCTGCCCAGTATCACCGCCACGGCGCCCCCATCTTCCTGAACGAACTACCGGTTTCCTACCAATTGCTATATGTTTCGGTATCAAATCGGTAATTGCCCATGAAGCTCCCCGTCTCGCCGCCGCCGCTGCCGTCGCTGCTCCTGCGCCACGCCGGGCAGGTGGGGCGAATTTTGAGCTTGAACGTTGGCGCGGAAGTGCGGGGCGCGTACGACCACTGGGATCACCTGCGGCATTTGACGCCCCCGCCTGGCCTGGACGCCGAACAATGGTGGCTGGGCATCAAGCTTGCCCGGCAATCGCTGCGCAAACCCCTGCCCCTTCGCGACAAATCGGGGCGAAATTTCTGCCTCTCTCCAAGCGACAGCATCCAGCGCAAACTGTTCCTGGTGGCCCGTGACGCGGCAGGTGCGCTACAGGGCACGGGCGCCCTGCCTTCCGCCGCGATGCAGGATCGCTACTTGGTGCGCTCGCTCATGGAGGAGGCCATGACCTCATCCCAACTCGAGGGCGCTGCGACCACCACGGAAGTCGCGAAGGAAATGCTGCGCGCAGGCAGGCCGCCCCGTGATTATGGCGAGCGGATGATCGTCAATAATTTCCAGACGATGCAGGAGCTGAAACGCTGGCTTGACGCACCGCTGACCCGGGACACCGTCTTTGAAATCCACCGGATGCTGACCGATGGCACCCTGAAGAATGTGGATGCTGCCGGTCGCTTCCGGCGGGCCGATGAAAACATCGTGGTCGAGGACGAAACGGGCACGACCCTGCACGTTCCACCGCCCGCCCACGAGCTGCCGGCACGAATCCAAGCCCTGTGCGATTTCGCCAACCAATCGGATGACGACGAGCACTTCATCCACCCCGTGGTGAGGGCGATCATCATCCATTTCATGATCGGCTACGACCATCCATTCGTTGACGGGAATGGCCGCACCGCCCGCGCGTTGTTCTATTGGTCGATGCTGCGCTCCGGATTCTGGATGACCGAATACTTTTCGATCTCCAGCATCCTGAAAAAGGCACCTGCGCAGTACACACGCTCATACCTTTACACGGAATCGGACGACAGCGACGCCAGTTACTTCATTTCCCACCAGCTCGACGTGCTGCTGAAGGCCATCGACGGCGTGCACGGATATATCGCGCGCAAACAGCGCTCACAGCGCGAGGCCGAAGCCCTGCTCAAGCCCGGCAGCAAGCTGGGCAGAACCTTGAACCATCGCCAGCGGGCGTTGCTTCTGAACGCCCTGAAGCATCCGGGCAAGGCCTTCACGGTGGCGGTACACCGGCGGACGCACGACATCGCCTACGACACGGCACGCTCCGACCTGCTGGGGTTGGTCGATGCCCGGCTCATGGGTCGACACAAGCAGGGCAAGGCGCACGTGTTCCTGGCGAGGCCCGACTTGGGCGATGTGCTGAAATAACGTCCAGGACGATCCGGCACGGCGCGACATCGTTGCGTATCGGCACCGCCAGGAATGCGGTCGAAGCACCGGTTTCCTCGAGGGGCATCACCCGTTTGGATGTGCCTCGAAAGCGCCGCTCCGATCCCGATTTCCGCGGCGGCGGACATTCTTGAGGCCGCTCATGGCATCTCCTTGCTGGTTGCCGGCTGATCCACCGCCGCAGCCGCGCGCCGCTTGGCTTTTCGAGGCTTGTCCGCCGGCAGCAGGCTGGTCAGGGCCTGGTAGCGTTCGAACAGGAACGCCACGCGTTCGGCGTCGGTGGCGAGTTTGGGGGGTTTACGGCCGGCGGCTTTTTCGGCGGCGAGGTAGGCGGCGTCCACGGCCTTGTCGAGTGCGGCGTGGGCTTTCACCAGCGCGGGCGGCATGGTCAGTGGGTCGTAGAGGTCGGCGAGCGTTGCCTCGGGGAACTGCGCGCGGGCGTCGAGGACGGCTTGCGCGGCGGCTTCGATGGCGGCGCGGGCCTTGTCGTCGAGCGGCTCCGGCCAGGGGAAGTTGTTGTAGACGGCTGGCGAATAGCTGTAATCACTTTTCAGACGCCCCCCCACCGCACGCATCCATGCCATATGCATAGTCGAAGTCAGCACTCCGAAGTGGTACATCGTGCCGCCCACGATCATCTGAATCTTGTTGCTGGCAACCGTGGTTGCATCCAGGAATGCAATCGGGATGAAACGCCGGTTTTCCGATGACACTTCCGGCACAGCGACATAGTTTCCTTCCGGCTGCCGGTCCTGGGTAAACAGCGTCGGCATGTCCGCATAGTCACGCACCTGCTTGGTGGGACTCTTCAGCCGTGCCTCGCGTACTTTTGCCACGCGCTCACGCACTTTCGGCAACGCGGCAAGTTCCGATGGGCTTGCGTGCTTCAGCCACAAGCACCAGCGCACGCCGCCGTTGATCAGCTCATCGCCGCCAATGTAGCGGCGCAGGTACTTCTCCGCTGCCGGCTCATCGCCTACCAACGCCTGCTTCTCCTCATCGGTCAGGATCAAGTGACCGCCATCGGTGGGCTGACTCCCTTTGTACATTTCAGGCATGCCTGGCTGCGGCTTGGTGCGGGAGGGCAGCAACACATCGGGGCCGCCCACCAGATACGGATTCACGTTATCCACGCGGATCGCCAGCGGTTCCGATTTCGGTGTTTCGTATTCAAAAACCCATTTTTCGGCAATGTCGTGCAACCCGAAACCGACGATGACGCAATGCACGGCTGCGTTGCCACGCGCCTCGTTTGTCCACTGAAACGTGCGGTGGCCGAAATGAATGTGCACGCCGCGCGCCAGCAGGTCGCCCCACAGAATGCCGACCTGCTCGCCTTGGCAGATGGAGTTGGTGGAGACGAAGGCTGCCCTTAGCCCGTCATTCCCGCGAAGGCGGGAATGACGATCAAGAGCGGACTTCATGTAATCCACCGCCAGCCGGTACCACGCCGTCACGTAGTCCAGCCGCCCGAAGCGACCGTCGCTGCCCCAGATGCACTCCATATCCGCCATCTGCTCGGCATTGCGCCACTGATGGCCGATGAACGGCGGATTCCCCAAGATAAAACTCAGCCGCTCCGCCGGCACCACGTCATTCCAGTCCATCCGCAGCGCGTTGCCGTGGACAATCGTGGCGGATTTCTTCAGCGGGATACGGTTGATCGGCTCGCCGAATTCGCCGTGCATCCGCGAGTTCATCTGGTGGTCCATCAGCCACATCGCCACCTGCGCGA
>JAGWUF010000006.1 GCA_028868545.1 Lysobacteraceae bacterium
CGGAAACAGCAGCGCCTGGTTTGCGGGGGTTAGCTTGCGCAGTTCGCGCAGCAGGCTGGTGGCTTGTCGGGACAACGGAACCCAATGAGGAAGTTTGTTCTTCATGCGTCCGTCAGGGATCTCCCAAACGCCTGCATCAAGATCAATTTCTTCCCACCTGCCGCCGATGATCTCTGTCTTGCGGCAGGTGGTCAGCATCACCAGCAGCATGGCGACGCGGGTCTGTTCGTTCATCAGGGTCCGATCATCGAGCTTCCTCAGGAACTCACCAATCTGATCCGGAGACAGTGCTGGGTGCTTGGTCTGGTCGCGTTTCTTCAGCACCCGGACCGTCGGCACCGGGTTGGCTGTGATCAGGCCGCTGTCGATCGCGTACTCGAAGATGCTCCAGAGATAGTTGCGCAGGTTGCGCGCGACTTCCGGGGCGCGCTCCTCCACGACCTTGAGTAGTTTCGTGATCTCGACCCGGCTGATATCGCTGATCTGACGTGCCTTGAACTTGGGGAGCAGGTCGTTCCGCAGCTCCCTCTCGCGTTGCTTGAGCGTTGCTGGACGCAGGCCTTTCTCGGTTGCGGCCGACCACTCTGCCGCGATGGCCGCAAAGCTGCCTTTGTCGCGAGCGAGGTTGGCCTGGAAGAGCGCCTGTTTGCGCTGCTTCCGATCCGCCACCGGGTTGATGCCCTGCGACACCAGGCGCCTGGATTCACCGTGGGCTTGGCGGGCTTGGGCAAGCGTGACCTCGGGATAGCTACCCAGCGCATCGAGCCCTTCGACGCCGCCGAGGCGGAATTTGTAGCGCCACAGCTTTGCCCCCGATGGTTGTACGAGCAGGAACAATCCACCACTGTCCGCGAGCTTGTACGCCTTCTCGGCAGGCTTTGCTGCATTGATCTTGACTGCGGTCAGCATGGGGGAAGCCAGCATTGGGGCCTCTAGAATACCCCCAGCGATACCCCCAATCGAATTGGATGGCGTGAAGTCTCCTGGATGCTTACGGCATCACGACTTCGACGAAACAACCTGAAATAAGCTGTTTTCGGTATCCATATAGGACATCCTGAAATCACATGGTTCGTCAGTGCACATTCCAGCTGGCGATTTTCATGCGGTACCTGACGTGTCGAAACGGCGTGTGCTTTTCCGGAGGCGCTGCAATCGGCGACCCCTGTCACATTCTGTAACAGACGTCCAACATAATTGCTCCCCGGACACTTTCCGCACGGATGCGGCTCATCCCGGGGAAACCAAATCATGCATTTTCGCCTTTGGCGCCGGCAGGTTCTTGCCTGCGCGCTCACTTTTGCCTGCACCACCGTCATTGCCGCCGATCTGGGGCATCCCGATCACTACGAATTCGACGCCGTGTTGTCGGTGCCGTTCCGGGCGGTCGGCGCGAACTTTCCGATCAAGCTCGACTTCGATTACCCCGGCGCGGGCGGTGCGACCCAGGCGGCCTGGATCCTGGACGTGCTGGCGCCCGACGGGAAGCTGATCGGCAGCGATACCGGCATTGCGCCGCTGGACAACGGTCGCGGCACGGTCACTGGCCGCTGGAACAGCCGCAGCCTGGATGGCAAGGTGCTGGCTCCCGGTTACTACACGGTGCGCCTGCGCGCGGTTCCGACGATCGCCCTGCGCGAGGGCGACCGCATGAGCGTGGAGCAGCGCGTGCAGCAGGCGCTCGCCATGTTCGCCGATGAAGTGGTGGAGCAGCGCTACGACGTGATGCTGGGCCAGGTGCCGAAAGCGCGGATGCCGGCGATGCAGTTGCTGAAAACCGGCCACAGCAGCGGTGCCGCGATCGGTGCGGGTGCAGTGCCGCAGGGGGCGGCGACACTGAAGGCCGCGGCCACCGCCAGCCTGCCTTACACCATCTACTACGGCAACCTGCACAGCCAGACCAACCACAGCGACGGCGGCACGGCCGTTGCCAGCTGCGCCGGTTCGGAAGTGCCGCAAGGCGGCAGCATGGGCCCGAGCGATGCCTACGCGATGATGAAGGTCCAGGCCGGCGGCGATTTCCTGCTCACCTCCGAACACAACCACATGTATGACGGCTCGACCGGCACCAACCTCTCCGCGAGCCCGGTGACCGCCAACAACCTGTTCGCGTCCGGCCTGTCCGCCGCCGCCAGCTACCGCAGCGCGAATCCGGACTTCATGGCGCTGTACGGCACCGAGTGGGGCGTGATCAGCAACGGCGGCCACCTCAACATCATCAATCCCGATGCCCTGGCGAGCTGGGAATACAACAGCAGCAACCAGCTGATCGGCAGCGTCGCCACCGTCAAGTCCGATTACGCCAACCTGTACGCGACCATGCGGACGCGCGGCTGGATCGGCCAGTTCAACCATCCTTCGACCACGCAGTTCGCGATCGGCGGCATCGGCATGGCGTACGACGCCAACGGCGCCGACGTGATGGTGCTGGCGGAAGTCCTCAACAGCTCCGCGTTCTCCACCAACGTCACCCAGACCGAAGCCGGCCGCAGCAGTTACGTTGCGGCCTGGAACAAGCTGCTGGAGGCGGGGTACCGGGTGGCACCGACCACCAACCAGGACAACCATTGCGCCAACTGGGGCCTGAGCTTCACCAACCGCACCGGCGTGCTGTTGCCCAGCGACGCCGCGTTGACCACCGCCAACTTCTACGACGCCCTGCGTGCGCGCCGCGTGTTCGCCAGCGAGGACCGCACCAGCCAGCTGGTACTGACCGGCAACGGCAACGTGATGGGCATGAGCTTCGCCAACAGCGGCAGCCTCACCCTGGCGGCGAACTTCGCCAGCGCCAGCGGGCAGACCGCGCAGCGCGTGCAGTTCTTCGAAGGCGTGCCGGGTCGCAACGGCACCGTCACCCAGCTCACCGAAGGCAGCGGCAGCTATACCTTCACCCCCGCGACCGGCAAGCACTTCTACTACGCCCAGGTCACCCAGGCGAACGGCTTGCGGCTCTGGTCGGCCCCGATCTGGGTCGACCAGGGGGGCACTCCGCCGGTCGACACCACCCCGCCGACGGTCAGCGCCAGCGTGACCGGCAGCAGCGGCACCATCAACCTGTCAACCATCACGTCCGACAACGTCGGTGTCACCCGGGTCGAGTTCTACATCGATGGCGCGCTGGTCGGTGCCGTGACCAACCCGCCATTCGCGATGACCTACGATTCGACCACGCTGGCCAATGGCAGCCACAGCCTGACCGCCAAGGCTTTTGATGCGGCTGGCAACAACACGACCTCCACTGCGGTCGCGTTCAACATCAGCAATGTCACCGCCGACACCACGGCGCCAACCGTGAGTTCCAGCGTGAGCGGCACCTCGGGCACCATCACGCTGTCCGCCACCGCATCCGACAATGTCGGCGTCACCAAGGTGGAGTTCCTCGTCGATGGCGTGCTCAAGGGCAGCGACACCACGGCGCCGTACGCAATGACCCTGGACTCGACCACCCTGGCCAACGGCAGCCACACCCTGACCGCCAAGGCCTATGATGCCGCCAACAACGTCGGCACCTCCACCGCGGTCGCGTTCTCGGTCGACAACAGCGCGCCGGCGGTGGAACGTCTCCTCAACGGCAGCTTCGAGTCGGGCAAGACCAGCTGGGCGGCGTCGAGCGGCGTGATCACCAACAGCAGCACGTACGCGGCCAGGACCGGCACCTGGAAGGCCTGGCTGAACGGCTATGGCAAGGCCAATACCGAATACGTGTACCAGTCGGTGGCGATCCCGGCGACCGCCACCAGCGCCACGCTCACGTTCTGGTTGCGCGTGGCGAGCAACGAAACCACCACCACCGCGGCCTACGACACCCTCAAGATCCAGGTGCGCAACGGCAGCAATGCCGTGCTGGCCACGCTGGCCACGTACTCGAACCTCAACAAGGGCAGCAGCTACGTGCAACGCACGTTCGACGTCAGTGCCTACAAGGGGCAGACGATCCGCGTGTATTTCGAAGGCGTCGAGGGTGCGCAGGTCGCGACGTCGTTCATCGTGGACGACGTGTCGCTGATGACGAAGTAAGCGAAGTAAAGGGCATCTCGCCTGAAAGCCGCGCCGCTCCGGCGCGGCTTTTTTTTGGCTCTTCACCCAAGTCCGGACAACACCGCCAGACTGCAGGCTGCCGGCCTGGCGGCGCTGTGAGACCTCAATACCCCGCCGCGTCGAGTGCGACTTCGGCGGCGCCGCGACCGATGTCGATCAGCTCGCCGGCACGCCAGAATTCGTAGAACTCGCAGGCATCGCGCGGAATGTGGATCAGCAGTTCCGGCGGTTCCAGTGCCAGCTGCACGCGACCGATGCGTTCCTGCATGGTATCCAGCGAACGGGTCATCACCTCCATCAGGCCGAAGTGATGCGTTGGCATGCCGGTTTCGTCATCGTCGCCGAAGTGCTCCTCCCACCAGCGCGCCAGGATGCCGGGGGCGCTTTGTCCTTCGCTGGCATCGGCGTCGCGGACGGGGGTTTCGGCACGCTCCTGCGGCCGGCTGTGGATGTCCACCGCAATCACCCGATGCGGGCCGGCCAGCCGGGTGGCGGTGATCGGCAGCGGGGCCAGCAAGCCGCCATCCACCAGTTCCATGCCGCCGATACTCAACGGGGTGAAGATGCCGGGGATGGCGAACGAGGCGCGCAGGGCGTCCCACAGATCGCCGTGGCGCAACCAGACTTCGCGCTGGGATTTCAGGTCCACCGCCACCGCGGTGAAGTCGATCGGAAGCTCTTCGATGCGCGGCTCGCCGATGACCTCGCGCAGGGTGCGCACCAGCCGGTTGCCGGTGAACATGGCCGGCCGGCCCATGCCCGGATCCAGCAGGCGCAGCATCTGGCTGCGCGTGGTGGCGCACATCCAGTCGCGCAGTTCGCTCAATTTGCCGGCGGCGAAGCAGCCGCCGACCAGCGCCCCGCACGAGGTGCCGGCCACGGCCGTGACATACAGGCCACGGGCCTGCAGCACTTCGATCACCCCGATCTGCGCCAGCCCGCGCGCGCCGCCGCCGCCCAGCGCCAGCACGATCGAGGCGTCGCGGCTGTCGTCATTGACCGGGCGCGCAGCAACCGGCATCAGTCGTCCTCGTAATTGGCAATGGCCAGTTGCAGATGGCTGCGCAATTGTTCGCGCAACGATCGGGGTTCGATGATCTCGGCGTCGGCGCCGTAATGCAGCACGTCCATCAGCAATTCGCGCGGCACCGAATACGGCACCTTCAATTCATAGCTGCCATCGGCCAGATGCCGGCCCTGCTGCTGCGAATGCCAGTGCTCGTCGGCCACCCAGCGCGCCGCCTGCGGGCTGAAACGAATGGTGGCCCAGCCCTTGGGGATGCCGGAAAAAATGCCGTAGCTGGCGGCCAGATGGGCGTCCAGCGCCGCATCATCGACGTCGTGGAGGTCGCCTTCGGCAAACCGCACGGCCGACATGCGGTCGATGGAAAAGCTGCGCAGCGCCTCGCGATCATGGTCCCAGGCATCCAGATACCAGTTGTCGCGGTAGTGCGTGAGCCGCTGCGGGCTGACCGTGCGCCGGGTTTTCTGGTTGGTGGAGCGGGCCCGGTAATCGAAGGCCAACCCCCGCCGCTCCAGCACGCTGGAAGCCACGATGCGGAAGCCGTGCTCGTCCATCCTGCGGCCGCGATGCGGGATCACCCGCACCCGCTGCAGCGGCAGCGGCTTGTTGCCGGCATGGGTGCTCAACAGCTTGTCCACCCGTTGCTGCAAGGGCGCCAATGCCTGCGACAACATGCCGCCGCTGCTGCGCGCCAGCAATTGCTGCGCTGCCAGCAGGGCATGCAGTTCTTCCGAATTCAGCCACAGGCCGGGCAACTCGAAACGCTCGGTCTCGGCTTTGTCGTAGCCGTAGCCGGCCTCACCATCGCCCACCACCGGCGCCATCAGCGCGTCACGCAGGAAGGCGATGTCGCGGTACACGGTGGCGCGGGAGCAGCCCAGGTCGTCCTGCAGCTGGGCCACGGTGACCGGACGACGGGCCGCCTGCAGATGGCGGTGGATGGCGATGATGCGTTCATAGCGTTCCATCGCCCGATTATGCGTCAGCGCCCGCCTGCGTGGACGCGGGCAGGCGCGCAGTCATCCGCCGGCCACGCGCGCCGGGTATGATGCGGCCATGCTCGCCGCTGCCACCCCTCTGATGCTGTGGCTGGCGCTGTCCGCGCCGCCCGCCGTCACCACCCCGGCACCGCTGCCCCTGTTGCAGCCGGCGGTGGCGCAGCGCCTGGTCGATCCACCCCGTTGCCTTGCCGCGCACTGCCTGCATGGCGAATGGCAGCAGGCGGCGCTGGTCAGCATTCCCGCCGGCCAGCGTCGCATCGACGCCGAGGATCTGCCCGGCAGCGGCAGCCGCCTGCGCCTGGCCAGCAGCCGCAGCGACTGGCTCAAGGCCCAGGGCAACAAGGCCCGGCTGGGGATGCAGTACGGCACCCAGGCGATGCAGACTCGGGACACCAGTCTGAAGATGTCGGTGGACACCGGCTATCGCATGAAGGGCTATGCCGATGACGGCATTGCCGGAACCGGGCCGATCCTGCGCGGGCAGGTGGAGTGGCAGCAGGCATTGGGCAAGCGCACCCGCCTGTCGCAGACCACCCGGGTGGAAACCGGCCAGCAAGGGGCCTATCTGCGCAACAGCCTGCAGTTGAAGACCCAGCTGCAGCCGAAACTGACCTTGAGCACGGGGGTCGAGCTGTCGCGTGACAGCCATCTGGCCGGGCGCAACAAGACCGACGCCAGCATGAACCTGCGTTACGCGTTCTGATATTTCCCTGTTTCCCGCGCTCAACCCGCGTCGATCAGGGCCCGCGCACCCTGCGCCAGCAAGGCTTCCGCCACCACATTGCCCAGCGCTTCCGGGGCATCGGCTGCCGCGTGTGCCTGCGCGCGGATGCACTGCCCGTCGCGTGCAGACCCCACCAGCCCTTGCAACTGCAACTGCTCGCCCGTCAGCGTGGCCAGCGCCGCCACCGGCACATGGCAGCTGCCATGCAGGGCCAGGTTCATCGCCCGCTCGGCGCGCACGCAGGTCCGGGTGACGGCATCGTCCAGCGCCGCGCACAAGACCCGGGTGGCCGCATCGTCGTCCCGGCATTCAATGGCAATGGCCCCTTGCGCCGGTGCCGGCAACCACTGCGGGGCGTCCAGCCGGGCGCGAATGCGGCCCGCGAAGCCCAGCCGTTGCAGGCCGGCACAAGCCAGCACGATGGCGTCGTAGTCGCCGGCATCGAGTTTGGCCAGGCGCGTGTTGACGTTGCCGCGCAGGTCGCGCAATTGCAGATCCGGGCGCAGCGCCCGCAGCTGGGCTTGCCGGCGCAACGAGGATGTGCCCACGCAGGCACCCGGCGGCAGTGCCGCGAGCGCGGCGAACCGCGGGCTGACGAAGGCATCGGCATGGTCGGCGCGGGCCAGCACGGCGGCCAGCGCGAAGCCCGGCTCCAACTGCATCGGCACGTCTTTCAGCGAATGCACCGCGCAGTCGGCGTCGCCGCGCTGCATGGCCAGTTCGAGTTCTTTCAGGAACAACCCCTTGCCGCCAATCGCCGCCAGCGAGCGATCCAGGATTTCATCGCCCCGGGTGGACAGCGGCACCAGTTCGACCTGCAGGCCGGGGTGGGCAGTGCGCAATCGGTTGGCAACATGTTCGGTCTGCCACAGGGCAAGCGGGCTTTTGCGGGTGGCGATGCGCAGCACGGTCATGCGCCCATTATCGCCATTTGTGACGGGCCATTGTGACGGGCCATTGTGGCGGGCCCTTGTGCGCCACCACGGGCGCGACGCCTCACAGATGCCGCAGGGTCTCGCGCAACTGGGTCAGGCTGCGCCGGCTGACCTCCAGCGGCGGCCCGCCATGCCGCAGCACCGCGTGCACATGGCCTTCGGGTGAGCGCCGCAGCTCGGTGATTTCCTCGCGCGCCACCAGGCAATTGCGATGGATGCGGACGAAGCGTTCGGCGAATTCGGCTTCCAGCGATTTCAGCGACTCCTCGATCAGATCCTCGCCGCGCGCATGGTGCACCACCACGTATTTCTCGTCGGCCTGCAGATAGCGAATCTCGTCCACCGGGATCATCCGCAAATGCCCGCCCAGCCGCGCGCACAGCTGACTGCGCGCCCTGGCCTCGTCGCTGCGTGCGGAGCCGCGCCCGGCCAGGAAGGTGCGCACCTTCTCCAGCGCCAGCGCCAGCCGCTCGCTGCGCACCGGCTTGACCAGATAGTCCAGTGCCTGGGCCTCGAAGGCCGACAGTGCATGCGCATCGTAGGCGGTGCAGAACACCACCGCCGGGCGCGGCTGCAGCGCAGCCAGCGCACGCGCCGCCTCCAGCCCGTCCATGCCGGGCATGGCGATGTCCAGCAGCACCAGATCCGGCTGCAGCTGCGCACAGGCAGCCAATGCCGCCCGGCCATCACCGGCTTCGCCCACCACCGTGACCTGCGGCAGTGCGGCCAGCAGGTTGATCAAACGCGCACGCGCCAGCGGTTCGTCATCGACGACCAGTACACGCATCGCAACTGCGTTCATGGCGGACTCTCCGTGGCCCGCGGGGCAGGCTCGACCCGATGTTAGCCGCGCAGGGCGGCCAGCGTCACCTCAGCCGGCGGCGAAACGCGCCTGCATCCAGTCTCCCAAATGCGCGATTTCCTCGGCGCACACCGCGTGCTGCATCGGATAGCGCCGCCATTGCACGGCAAACCCCAGCGCGGCCATCGCCTTCGCGCTGGCTTCACCGGCGGTCGGCGGCACCACCGGGTCGAATACGCCGTGGGCCATGAACAGGGGTTGCTGCGCGGCCGGCGACGCCAGTGCCGCCTGCGCCTGTTCCGGCGTCATCGGCAGATAGGTGGACAGCGCGATCAGGCCGGCCAGCGGTTGCTGGCGTACCAGACCTGCCGCCAGCGTCACCGCCCCGCCTTGCGAAAACCCGGCCAGCAGGATGCGGTGCGGCGGAATGCCGCGCTCGCCTTCGCGGGCGATCAGGGCTTCGACCTGCGCCACCGATTCGGCCACACCGGCGCGGTCGGCGCGCAGGGCCAGATCGCCGAAATCGAAACCGGTGATGTCGTACCACGCCCGCATCCGTGCCCCGCCATTGATCGTCACTGCGCGCACCGGCGCATGTGGAAACACGAAGCGCAAGGCGGGCCAGTCCTTGCCCACCAGCTCCGCGACGATCGGCGCGAAATCGTGCCCGTCCGCCCCCAGGCCGTGCAGCCAGATCACGCTCCATTGCGGCGCCGGGCCGGTTTCTTGTTCGACGGTGTCCAGCAGCATGAGGGGCGTTCCGTGGCGGGAGGCCGGCCATTATCCGGTGCAGACTGCCCGCCGGGGAATCGATGCCGACCCCGGAGCCCCCGAAGGTGCCGGATTTTGTCGTTGCAGCTTGCGGCAGGCTGTGCCGCCATGCATCGTGGCCCCATGTCCGACTCCGCCAGCCCCGGCCTGCGCATCCTGCTGATCGAAGACCAGCACGACATCGCCGCCAACATCTGGGACTACCTCGAACGCCGCGGTCACGAAATGGACCATTGCGCCGACGGGGTCAGCGGGCTGGCGCGCGCCCTGCGCGGCGATGTGGACGTGATCGTGCTGGATCTGGGCCTGCCGCGGCTGGACGGGCTGGTGCTGTGTCGCCGCCTGCGCGAGGCCGGGCATGGGGTGCCGGTGTTGATGCTGACTGCGCGCGACACCCTGGAGGACAAGTTGCGCGGCTATGCCGAAGGCGCCGACGACTACCTGGTCAAACCCTTTGCGATGCGCGAGCTGGAGGCACGCATCCATGCGCTGCGTCGGCACGGCCAGCCGGCCACCACGCTGGCGTTCGGGCCATTGCGCTACGACCCGCACGACATGATGGCCCAGCGCGAGGGCAGGCAGATTCCGCTGACGCGGTTGCAGGGGGCCATTCTGGCGTGCCTGCTGCAGGAAGCCCCGCGGGTGGTGTCGCATGCACGCATTCTCGCCAGTGCCTGGGGCCGCCAGGGCGGCGACGTGGCGGCCCTGCAGACCCAGGTGTACGAACTGCGCGCACTGATCGACAAACCATTCGCCCAGCCCCTGATCCAGTCCGTGCGCGGGGTGGGTTACCGCTTGCTGGGGGCCTCGTGAGGCCGCCGTTGCCGCTGCGTCTTCGCTTCACGCTGCTGGCGCTGCTGCTGGGCCTGCTGCTGAGCGGGCTGTCCACCCTTGCCCTGCTGCGGATGGCCGAAGATTACGAATACATCGTGTCGGCGGAACTCCTGCGCGGTCAGGCCGAAGACTACGGCCTGCGCCTGGCCCGCGGCGAAACGCTGCCGCTTCCCGCCACCCATCGCCTGCGCGGCTTTCGCATCAACGACCCGGCCCTGCCGGCCGCGTATGCACACCTGTCGCCGGGCCTGCATGAAGATCCCGCCGATGGCGACATCCATGTCGGGGTGTTCGACACGCGTGCCGGCCGGCTGGTGTTCGCGATCGACATGGGCGATTTCGAACTGATGGAACGCCATCTGCATGGCTTGGTGCTGGCAATGATGCTGTTGGGCACCGCGCTGGCCGGCTGGCTGGGCTGGCTGCTGGCCGGCATCGCACTGCAACCCTTGCAGCGCCTGGCGCGGGGCGTGGAAGCCCTGCCGGTGCAGCCGCAGCCCACCCGCTTGGCGGCCGACATCAGTCACGATGCGCTGGGTCAGCTGGCATCCGCCATCGATGCCTATCAAGCCCGGCTGGTGGATGCCGACGCACGTGAACAGGCATTCCTGGCCGATGCCAGCCACGAGCTGCGCACGCCGCTGGCGGTGATCCAGGGGGTGACCGAAGTGCTGCTGGATGACCCGGCGCTGCCGCCGGCCCAACGCAACCGGCTGGCACGACTGGAGCGCGGGGCAGGCGAGATGGGACAGTTGCTGGAAGCCATGCTGGCCAGCGCACGCCGCAAGCCGCTGACGGTGGAAGTGCTGGAGATGCGCCCCTTGCTGGAAGAGGCGATTACCCGTGCCCTGGCCGGCAAGCCGGCCATCCATGTGCAGATCGCGGGCGATGCCGGCATTGACACCGCCCGGCGCGAAGCGGTGCTGCTGCTTTCAGGCTTGTTGCGCCTGCTGCTGCAGGCGCAGGCTTGCGAAGCGGTGCACCTGCAACTGGACGCCACCCGCCTGGAGATCCGCCTGCTCCCGCAAACCGATGCCAGCGCCGATTCCGGCCACGCGGGCCGGGTCGATACCGGCACCGGCTCGGCCCTGCTGGATCGGCTGGCCACACGTCTGCACTGGCAGGTGCAGATCCATTCCCCGTTCCATGCCACGCTGCGCATTGCAGCCGGCCACGCGCCCTGACCGCAGCCGTGCGCACGCGTTGCGAACGCTTTTCGCGCAACAATGGCGCACCCGTCACCGAGGTTGGCCGATGAAATTTCCTGCCGCTGCCGCTGCCGTTGCCGTTTTCGCCGCACTGGCCTTGTCGGCCTGCCAGCGCGCAGCGCCGCCTGCCAAGCCGGCCACGGGCGACTACCGCGTGCAGACCTGGGTGCTGCCGGCGGAGGCCGGTTCGATGGCCCCGACCCTGGTCACGGCCGGCGACAACCGCCTGCTGCTGGGCTGGATCAACCGCACCCAGGGTCGGCGCAATGCCTTGCAGTTTGCGTCCTACACCGAGGCGGCCGGCTGGCAGAGCCAGCCGCGCACGATTGCGGTGGGCAATTCCCTGCTGGCCAATGCCGCCGACACCCCGCATCTGCTGGCCACACCCGATGGTGCGCTGTGGGCGCAGTGGCTGCAGGCACAGGCCGATGGCGCCTCCGGCTATGACGCCATCGTGGCGCGCTCCCGGGACGGCGGCATGAGCTGGAATCAGCTGACCCGCGTCAACGACGATGGCCAACCGGTCGAGCACGGGTTTGCCGCGCTGTGGCCGCGCGGCAACGACGGGCTGGGCATCGCCTGGCTGGACGGGCGGGCAAATGCCACCGCCGCGCCCCCCGCGCAGCACGGCGACACCGCCACCCAATTGCGCACCAATCATTTCACCCTGGATCTGGCCCGCGGAACCGACGCGGTGGTGGCGGTGCGCAGCTGCGATTGCTGCCAAACCGCCGCCGCGATCACCACACGGGGGCCTTTGCTGGCCTGGCGTGGCCGCAGTGATGCCGAGATTCGCGATATCGCGGTCGCCCGTTTCGAGAACGGCAGCTGGCGTGCGCCCACGCCGGTGCATGCCGACGGCTGGAAGATCAGTGCCTGCCCGGTGGCCGGGCCGGCACTGGCGGCAGCCGGCACGACCGCGGTGGTGCTGTGGTACAGCGCCGCCAACGACAAGCCTTTGTTGCAGCTGGCCCGCAGCACCGATGCCGGGGATCACTTCGCCGCTCCGGTCACGCTGGCCAGCGGAACGGCCGTGCTGGGCCGGGGCGCGGTGGGCATCGATGCGCACCAGGTGTGGGCGGCGTGGCTGCACGAGGACGCCCACGGGCAGACCTTGCAGCTGGCGCGCTACACACCGGATCTGTCGAAACGGCTGCAGACGCTGGAAGTGGCGAAGCTGGGCACGCGCGGTCTGGCCAGCGGTTACCCGCAACTGGCGGTGGATGCCGGCGGTGCGTGGCTGGTATGGACCGATGTGGCCAATGGCGTGGCGCACCTGAAAGGCGCACGCATCACCCGCTGAGCTGGCCGGCTGCCACCCTGTTTTCCGCTATGCCGGGTAAGCCCATCGTCATGCGTGGTTCCCGTGCCCAAACTGCAAGCTGCCCTGCTTTCCGCCCTGCTTGCAACGCTGCTGTCGGCTTGCAGCCGCAATGGCCACTCGCCTGAACCCGCCAACGCAGCTCCGAAACCCGCCGCTGCCACCTCGCACCTGCCCAGCGACGCCGCCCTGAAGCAGTTTCAGAGCGAGGGCCGTGAACCCACCTTGCGCCGGCTGTCGGTGACCGATTACTGGCTGCATTACAAATTGATGCAGGCCACCGGCCTTGAAACCGCCTTGGGCGGCGAAGCACAAACGATTGCCGCATTGCAGGCGGTGGCCAATGCCTATGAGCGCAAGCTGCACGACCTGGAAGCGGCCCCCCCGAAGTTGCTGCCTGCCGCGTTCACCGGCGAGGGCATGACCAGCGGCTTGCTGGGCATGGGCATGGGCGGGTTTGCCGGCCTGCTGGCCGGTGGCACCCTCAGCGGTGCGGCCAGCAGCATGTCCGATGCGCAACTGGCCGAGATGGTCAAGGCCGGCCCGATGAAATTCGACGGCAAGTCCGGCAGCGCCGAATTCCAGTTCGATGCCAACGGCGGGCTGACCCAGACCCTTGCCTTCGAGGTCAACGAAGCCGGCGTGAACGGCAAGGTCAGCGTGAAAACCCGGATGGACGCCTGTCCGGATCCGCAAGGCCGGGTCAGCGTCGACGTCGACGTCGACTCGCGCATGCGGGCGACCGGCAAACCCGGCACCAGCGGGTATGTGCAAACCAGCTTCAAATACGAACGCTATCTGGACGATGACGCGCAGCTGATCAACGACGGCACTGGCGGTGCCTCCAACTTGCACATCCGCATGGGCGGCCACGAATCCGCCGGCAGTCAACATCTGGATATCACGCTGGGCCATCAGCGCGATGGCACTTTGATTTTCGAAAACCACATGGAAAGCGGTTTCAGCATATTCCGGCCCGACGAGGTGGCGCGCACCCAGAAGTTGCTGCGAAGCGCCGAATTCATGCAAACTCTGATCGCGGAGTTCATGTTGCGCGGGACCGGCTCCAGCAATGGCTCGCCGTGGGAAAGCGGGCGCTGCATCAACCTGAAGGTGACCAGTGACCCCGGCCAGCGCAACCGGATCAAGCCCAATACCGCATTCGATCTGGAGGCGATGCCGCGCGCGAAAGCCGATGGCGCAGTGGTGGGCGGCAGCGTGCGTGCCACCTTGACCGGGTCGGCACGGTTGCTGCCGGGCAGCGGCAAGGTACCGGCCGATGCGGCCTATCAATACGCCGGCCCCGAGCAGAAAAACCAGACCGCCAGCATTGCCTTCGAGGCGCGCAGCAAGCGCGGGGTGGGCAAGGCGACGCTGGACTTCGACACCCGGGAACGCGCCTGGCGGATCAAGGGCGGCCAGAACGATTTCTTCGCCAACGTGGTGGTGTGCTCGGTAACGCGGCCGTTCGACATCAAAAGCACGGCGGGGCTGGTGATGCACATGTCCGGCGGCGAAAGCGGTGGCAGCTGGACCCAGTCCGGCAAGGCGGCCGGGGTCGGCTGGTCGGGTGGCGGCCAGTACACGCTCAAGCTGGACGAAGACGGCAGCGGATGGCTGGAAGCGAAAGGCGTCTCCGACATCAGCACCCCGATGGGGCATTTCAAGGGCGCCGTGGCACCCGCGTTTTCGTTGACCCCGGTGGATGCGCCTTGCGAATGACGGGCGCTGCCGCCCGCCGCGCTCAGCCTTGCAACTCCGCCAGCAGGAAGGCGCGCGCCTTGCGCCAGTCGCGGCGCACGGTGCGCTCGCTCAGGCCCAGCAATTCGCCGATTTCGGCTTCCTCGTAGCCGCCGAAATAGCGCATTTCGACGATCTGTGCGGCACGCGCATCGAGCTTGTGCAGGCCGGTCAGCAATTCATCCAGCGCCAGCACTTCCACGACGGCGGAGGCCTGATCGCCCAGCGCCGCCGACAGGGTCAACGCCTCCTGTCCGCCGCCGCGCTTGTCGGCCTTGCGGGCGCGGGCATCGTCCACCAGGACCTGGCGCATCGCCCGCGCCGACAAGGCCAGCAGGTGGTTGCGGTCGACCGCCTTGAGATCGGCACCGCCGGCCAGTTTCAGGTACGCCTCGTGCACCAGCGCGGTGGTCTGGAAGCCATCGCGCATGCGCCGCAATTGCGCGCGCGCGGCGCGCTTGAGTTCGTCATACACCGCCAGGTAGGCGCTGCCCAGTGCCTGCGCATCGCCGTCGCGGGCGCGTGCCAGCAGTTGCGTGACCGGAGCCTCTGCGGATGATGGCGTCATTCTGCTGTCCCGAGCGTGCGACATGGGCGAAGCCTTGCGGCTTCCGCCGGGCGGAGTGTCGCATGCGCGCCGGTGCGGGTGCGAGCCGTCATTGTTCCTTGCGCCAGTTCAACGAAGCGCGGTTTTCCACGGTGGAGGATTCGACCTGGACCGCGAAACCCTTGCGCAGCAGGTATTTCAGCGTCATCACCTGGCCGGTGCCCAGCAGCGACACGCCATAGCCCACGTACAACCTGGGCGAGAGGTATTTGCCCACGCTCAGCACATCGCCACCCAGCGCGCGCGATTCGTTCACGCCGGCATCATCCAGCCCCAGCCGCGCGCCCAGTTCCGCCGCCAGCAGCCCGCTGCCGGCATTCAAGGCCGCCTTGGCCGTGCCCAGCTGGCGTGCTTCATTGCCGGACAGGGTGGACAACGGCCGCCCCAGCGTGAGGTAAGCCAGCGCCTCGGATTCGCTTTTGGCAGGCACCGAATAGACCGTGGCCTTCGGTGCCTGCGCCCGGCCCTCCACCCGGATGCCGGCAGTGACATCGCCCACGTTGCGCTCGGCGCGGATGTCCAGCAGCGGGTCGTCGATCGGCGTATTCGCCCAGCGCAGGCCGCCGCGCGTGATCTGCAGGTTCTGGCCATAGGCGCGGTAACGGCCTTCGACCTGCAGCGCACCATTGCCCAGCGCTTCCCGGCCCGGCTGCACGCGCACCCGCACGCTCCCGTCCAATCGGCCTCGCAGGCCATAGCCATCCACCTGCACGGCCTTGCCCATCTGCACGTTCAGATCCATGTCGAGCGCCGTGCGGGTATTGCCCTGACCGGGGTCTGCCGGGTCCAGCACCACCACATCCGACGACGGTGACACCCCCATGTCGAGGCGCTCCAGATGGATGTCGGCTTGCGAGATCGTGACCTGGCCGCGCAACTGCACGGGTTGCCCGGCGCGATAGCGCAAGCTCAGATCGGGATCGACCACCGCATGCAGTTGCCGGGTGTCCGCCAGCAGCACCTTGCTGCCGCGCAGGGCCAGCACCAGCGGCGTGTCGTCGCTGCGCCAATCCAGCTGGCCATCCACCTGCAGGACACCGTCACCGGCCCCCACCTGCCCGCTGAGGCGGGCACTGCCGTCATCGCCGGCCTGCAGCCGCAGGTCGCCATCGTGCAGGCCGGTGCCCAGCGCCGGCAATTCGGCGGCAAAGGCCTGCAGCCGGCCATTGCCGCCCAGCAGGGGCTGCCCGCGCGTGCCGGCCAGATGCATGTCCAGATCGAGCTGCCCACGCGGGGCGACGATGTCGGGTGACAGCAATTCCATCCAGGTCAGGGCGCGGGTGCCAAGCGTCAGGCGGCCTTGCAAGGGGGCGTGCGCCTCCCAGCCGGTCGCGATCCGCGCTTCGAGCTGGCCGGCCTGATCCAGGCCTGTCGTCAACTCCGCCTCGATGCGGTGCGCATCGAACCGGGTCGCCAAGGCCAGGTTGCGATACCCCAGCAGATCCCGGCGGGCACGCGCACGGTTGCGCAGCCCGCCTTCGGCCGAAGTGAGGTGGGCCGTGCCTTGCCAAGCGGCACCTGCCGGCATCAGGCTTGCCCGCACGCCGACCTCGCCATGCACCACCCACGGCTTGCCATCGCTGCCGACCGGCAAGTAGGGCGTCAGCAACGTCAGTGGCAATTGGCTGCCCTGCACCTGCAGCCCACGGCGGGGCCAATCGACATCCGTGCACAGAGTGCCGCCACCGCCTGCCTGCAGGCAGGCCTGTGCCTGCACGACGTTCCCCCCCTGCCACGCCCAGTGCGCCGGCTGTTGCAGTGCCCAGCGGGCACCGGTGCCCGGCTGCAACTGCAACCGGGTCAGGCTGCCCTGCCAGCGCGCAGCTTGTCGCTGGGCCGTGCCTGCCAGCGCCAGCTGGCCCTGCGGGCTGCCGGCCTCGGCCGCCAGCTGCAAGTGCTCCACCGCGCCGCGCAGCTGCGCGCGCACGGTGGTCAGTGGCACGCCCAGCTGCAGGCCACTGGCTTCCAGTGCCAGGTTGCCACTGCCGCTGCGCCACGGCAGCTGGCCACGGGCGTGCAGCCGCTCGGCGCGATAGCTGCCGAATGCCAGGCCATCACCGTTCAGATCGACCACCAGATCCGGCGCATCGCGTGGGCCTTGCAGGTGCACGCGCCCGCGCAGCGCGCCTTGCCCGCCCGGCAGCAGATCCGGCAGCCGCAGCGGCGAAAACTGCGCGTCCAGCACCAGCCGCGCACCCAGCTCGCCGCGCGCGGTCAGCGTGCTTTGCCCCAGCGTGAGGGCGGCATCGCCACGGTATTGCACGCCATCCACCTGCAATTGCGCATGCCCGGCCAGTGCTCGGCCGCGCAGGCTGCCGCCGAGTTCCTCCAGTTGCACCTGCAGCAACAAACCGGCCGCACCCGACCGTTGCTGTCCGTCGACCTGCAACCGGCCCTGCACCTTGCCCGGCCAATCAGGCGCGAAATACCCCGGATCGAAACCCGCCAACTGCGCCTGGGCCTGCCACTGCAGCCGCGGCGACCACGTCAGCGCGCCACTGGCCTGCAACTGGCCCTGCGGCATGCTGGCGTGCAGGGCCCGCAGCTGCAGGCCGTCGCGATCGCCCACACCATCCAGCACCAGGGTTGCGCTGTCCTGGCCGCGTTGCAGCCTGGCGGTGCCGGTGGCCGTCCAGCGCGCCAAGCCGCCTGCCAGCTTGAAATCGCCATTGCCGAGGATGTCGATCCGGCCATCGCCGCTGCGCCAATGCAGATCGCGCGCAGCCAGCTGCAAGGCCAGCGTGGCGTGTTTTGGATCGGCCAGTTCGGCCTTGCCCTCGGCGCGGATGCGCCCACCCAGCACCTCCACCAGCAAGGGCTGCACCGTCACGGTCTGTTGCGCCAGCCGCAGCCGCGAAGGCTGCACCACCAGCACCTGTTCGCCGCGCTGAAGCCGACCCTGCAACGTGGCTTCACCGCCCTTGCCGGTCAGCATCAACTGCAGCGCCAGCGGCGTGGAGGTCTGTCCGCGCGCGGCCAGCAGTGCCGGATCCAGCGCCGTGCTGTCGGCTCGCAGCCGCCACTGCGGCGTGGTTCCGCCCTGCAGCCGCAGATGGGCGTGCAGGGGTGCTGGGGCGTGGCCTTCCAGCGTGGCCTGCAGATCCGACAGATCGCCGCGGACGCGCACTGCCAGCCGTGGCGCGCCGTGGCCGGCGGGTGCGGGCAACACGGCACTGGCCTGCAGCGCGCTGCGGTAGTTGTCACGCGGGCGGTAATCACCCTGCAGGGTGAACCGGCCACGATCGCTGTCCAGCGTCAGCGCCTGCACATGCAACGCCCCCGGTGCCAGCACCACGCCTCCGCGCAAGCGTTGCAACGTGATCAGACGTTCCTCCTGACGCTGGATCACGACATGATCCAGCCGCACGGCATCGGCCTGCACGGTCAACGGCAGATCCAGCACTGGCAGCACGTCCGGCCATTGCGGCAGCTTGAAGCGGCTGTCGTCGGGCGGAAGTTGCAGCCGGGCGTCGGTCACCGTCAGGGTTTGCAGTTGCAGGGTGCGCGTCAGCAAGGGCAGCCAGCGCAGCTGCAGGCCGAGACGGGCGGCTTCGAAACGCAGCATCCCCATGGCACACGGCGCATGTGGTTGCGGCACGCAATCGGCATCGCGCTGCAGCGGCCAGGACAGCTGCACCGCGTGCAGGGTCAACGGGTCGGACAAGGTGCCTTCGACCTGCTGCCAGTGCAGTTCGCTGCCTGCCGGCAATTGCGCCTGCAGCTGCCCCAGCAGCCAGTCGCGGCCGTGCGTGCTGTGCAGCAGCCAGTACAACGCCAGCCCCGACAACACCGCCAGCACCAGCACCGCGATGGCGGTCCGTCGCAACCACGCACGCCATTTCACGCCGGCCCCCTCACAAGTCCGCCCCGATGTTCAGATGCAGGGTGAAGGGCGATTCCGGCGTGTTCAGCCCGCGCGCAACGTCTATGCGCACGGGGCCCACCGGCGAGCGCCAACGCAAACCGATGCCCACGCCGGTGTGCAGGTCGATGGCGCGGCCATTGAAGGCGCTGCCGGTATCCACGAACACGGCGGCCCCCCAGGGGCCGTTGAAGTAGCGTTCGAGCTCGGCACTGGCCGTCACCACGCTGGTGGCACCCACGGCAAACGGCTGGCCCAGGCTGTTGCGGATCCGCGGGCCGATTTCACGCCAGCCATAGCCACGCACGCTGCGGTCACCACCGGCGAAAAAACGCAGGCTGGGTGGCAGATCCAGCAAGTCACCGGTGAAGGTGCGACCGGCTTCACCGCGCAGCAGCAGGCGGGTATCGGCATCGAACCCGTGGAACCACTGCGCGCTGGCATGCAGCTGGGTGAAGCTGGTGGCATTGCCCCTGCCGCCGCGTACGGTCAGGCTGGCACCCGCGCCGCGCCGGGGCGCCATGCGGTCATCCACATCGATGTAGTCGGCGCGCAGTTCGGGAAACAGGAAACTGGCGTACTGGTACACCCCCGCCGGCTTGTTCACGGTGAAGTACGACCAGCGCTCGCGCAGCACGTGCGCGGATGCCACCAGGTTGAGATGGCGATTGAATTGACCGCTGCGACTGGCCACGAATTCCAGCCGCCGGTTGTCCAGCGAATCGGTCTGTTCGTCGGCGGCCTGCAGGCTGGCGGTGTACCAGCCATCGCGCCAGGCGAAAGCCGGCACCCGATATTGCACGGTGGCGGTCTTGCGCTGGTTGCCCCAGTCGATCTGCGCCAGCGCCTTGTGGCCGCGCTGATTCAGGTAGCGGCGCTCCAGACCGGCACGGAAGCCGGCGCCGCTGCGGGTGCCGTAACTGAGCCCGAAATCGAAAATGCTGCGCGGCGCCGGCGTCAGGTTGACCTGCACCGGCACCTGCTTGTCCTGCGCGTTTTCAGGCTGCGCCGTCACATCCACCAGCCCGAAATAATCCAGCGCCGCCAGCGAGCGCCGCAGCCGTTCCAGTGCGTCCGCATCGTAGGCATCGCCGGGCGTCCAGCCCACCAGTCCGTGCAGGATCGACGCCCGGATCACCGGCTCGGGGGTCTGCACGAACACCGCCTCACCCAGGCGGTAGCGTTGCCCGCCCTGCCAGCGCACGTCGATGTCGGCAGCATGATCGGCGCGGGTGACCCGTACCTCGCGGGTGATGAAGTCGGCATCGAAATACCCCTGCGCCGCCAGCACGCGGTTCACCCGCGTCTTGCTGGCCTCGTAATCGGAATGCACCAGCACGGCACCCGGCTGCGGCCGGAACGCGGCAACCGCAGCGCGGACGGCAGCATCCTCGCCGGCCGTTCCCGCCACGGCGACCTGCAGACTGCGCACGTGCACCGGCGCGCCGGGCTCGATGCGGATCTGGATGCTGAGGCTGGCGGCATCGCCCGTCTCGTCTCCGACGTCGACCTGCGCCGCGGCCTCCGTGTCCGCAGCGTCCCGATCGGCGGGCACCGCCACCCGGTCACTGCGTGTGATCGTGATCACCGGCGCGTAATAGCCGAACGGTTCCAGTGCCTCGCGCGTCTGCTGCTGCGCCTGCTGCAACAGGAGATCCAGGCGCCGCCGGGTCAGCGGCTTGCCCACGGCATCCTGCACCGCCAGCGCGCTGCGCACGTTGTCGATCAGGCGCGCATCGTCGGTGCCGCTGATCTCGACACGCGTCACCGTGACCGCCGTTGCCGGCAGCGCCAACAGCAAGAACACGCAGCAAGTCAGCAGGCGACGCATCGACAAGGCCATTCTCCGAGAATAGCGGCACCTCGCTGCTTGGCAACTGCAACCTGCGCAACGAACCAATAAAAAGCCCCGCAGCCAGGGGGGGGCTGCGGGGCCGGGGAAGGGCGGTTGGGGAGGACCGTCACCTTCCGGGTGATCACTACCAGGGGAGGGGTTGTGATCTGCAACAGGCGTTGCACCTGTTGCGTGTATATGACCATTTCCTACCTTGCTGGTTCGTGAAGATTTCAGTTAAAAAACTGTTCGGTTCAGGAATGATTCATTGCATTCCCGTGAAACCGTCCGGAACCCGCGCCACAGCACATTTTCAGCCATGAAACGAAAGCCCTTTCAGTGCGCTTCTTCCCAGTTTTTCCCGCTGCCGGCATCCACCACCAGCGGCACCCGCAACTGCGCCACGCCGGTCATCAAACCCGGCACCTGCGCCAGCAACTCGGGCACGAAGGCTTCATCCGCTTCGAACACCAGTTCGTCGTGCACCTGCATCAGCAGCAGCGCACGCGCGCGGTGCGTGGCCAGCCAGCCGTCCACCGCCACCATCGCCTTCTTGATGATGTCGGCGGCGCTGCCCTGCATCGGCGCGTTGATCGCGGCGCGCTCGGCACCCGCACGTTGCGCGGCGTTGCGCGCGTGGATGTATTCCAGCCGCAGGCGGCGGCCGAACACGGTTTCCACGAAGCCCTGCGCACGTGCTTGTTCGCGGGTGCGCTCCATGTAGTCACGCACGCCGGGATAACGGGAAAAATACAGCGCGATGTAGTCCTGCGCCTCGCCGCGGGTGACGCCCAATTGCCGGGCCAGCCCGAATGCGCCCATGCCGTAGATCAGGCCGAAATTGATGGCCTTGGCGGCGCGGCGCTCGTTCGCGCTGACCTCCTCCAGCGACGTCTTGCCGAACACCTCGGCGGCGGTCGCGCGGTGGATGTCGGCGCCGTGCGCGAACGCCGCCAGCAGCGCGGCATCCTGCGACAGGTGCGCCATGATCCGCAATTCAATCTGCGAATAGTCGAACGCCACGATCCGGCGCCCCTCCGGCGCGATGAACGCGGTGCGGATGCGCCGGCCTTCCTCGCTGCGCACGGGAATGTTCTGCAGGTTGGGATCGGTTGACGACAACCGCCCCGTTGCCGCGCCGGCCTGGTGGTAGCTGGTGTGCACGCGGCCGGTGGCGGGGTTGACCATCTCCGGCAGCTTGTCGGTGTAGGTGCTGCGCAACTTGGCGAAGCCGCGATAGTCCAGGATCAGGCGCGGCAGTTCGTGCTGGTCGCTGATCGCCTCCAGCGCTTCTTCGTTGGTCGACGGCGCGCCGCCCGGGGTCTTCACCAATGCCGGCAATTTCAGCTCGTCGAACAACAGTGCGCCGAGCTGCTTGGGCGAATCCAGGTTGAAGCTGCGTCCGGCCAGCGCGTAGGCACGCTGCTGCGCGTCCAGCATGCGGCGGGAAAGATCGGCCGACTGCCGGCGCAATTCGGCGGCGTCGACCAGCACGCCGTTCTCCTCGATCCGCGCCAGCACCGGCACCAGCGGCATTTCGATGTCGCGATAGACCTGCGCCAGGGTGGGTTCGGCGGCGAGTTTTTCCCGCAGCACATGGTGCAGGCGCAGGGTGATGTCGGCATCTTCGGCCGCGTAGCGGGTGGCAGTTTCGACTTCGACCTGCGAAAACGGAATCTGCTTCGCGCCCTTGCCCGCCACGTCTTCGAACTTGAGCGTGGCGTAGCCCAAGTGCCGCTGCGCCAGCGAATCCATGTCGTGGCGGGCGATGCCGGCATCCAGCACGAAGCTTTCCAGCAGGGTGTCCTCGGCATAGCCTTGCACATCGATGCCGTGCCGATGCAGCACATGCAGGTCGTATTTGCCGTTCTGGCCCAGCTTGGGCGTGCGCGGATCTTCCAGCAGCGGACGCAACGCCTCGCGCACCGGCGGCCACGGCAGTTGCGCCGGCGCATCGGGGGCCAGGTGGCCCAGCGGAATGTAGCAGGCCTTGCCCGCTTCCACGCTCAGGCTGATGCCGACCAGGTTCGCGCGCAACGCATCCAGCGCGTCGGTTTCGGTGTCGAACGCGATCAACGACGCGGCGTGCAGGCGCTGCACCCACGCATCCAACTGCGCCGATGTCAGTACTGTCTCGTAATCGCCCGGCGCGGCCAGCACGGCATCCACGACCGCAGGCGCGGGCGCGGGGTCGGCCACGTCGCGCGCAGGCGTGCGTGCGGCCGCGACACTGCCACCGTCGAGCTCCTTCAGCGCCTGGTTGAACCCGTAGCGGGCATACAGCGTGCGCAGTGCATCCGTGTCACGCTCGCGCAAGGCAAGGTCCGCGGGTGCTTCCGGCAGCGCCACGTCGGTCTTGATCGTCACCAGCGTGCGGTTCAGCGGCAATCGCGGCAACGCGGCGCGCAGGTTGTCGCCGATCTTGCCCTTGATCGCATCAGCATTGGCGATCACGCCGTCGAGGCTGCCGTATTCCGCCAACCATTTGGCGGCGGTCTTCGGCCCGCATTTCTCCACCCCCGGCACGTTGTCGACGGTGTCGCCCATCAGCGCGAGAAAATCGACGATCTGGTCGGCGCGCACGCCGAACTTCTCGATCACCGCCGCGTCCGAATCCAGCCGGCTGCCGGTCATGGTGTTGACCAAGGCGACGCCCGGCGCCACCAGCTGCGTGAAATCCTTGTCGCCGGTGGAAATGGTGACCGCCATGCCCTGCGCCGCACCCTGCACCGCCAGCGTGCCGATCACGTCGTCGGCCTCCACCCCGGTTTCGCGCAGGATCGGGATGCCCAGCGCCGCCACGATCTCCAGCATCGGCGCGATTTGCGCGCGCAAGTCATCGGGCATCGGCGGGCGCTGCGCCTTGTACGCGGGGTACAGCGCATCGCGGAAGGTCGGCCCCGGCGCATCCACCACGAAGGCGATGTGCTCGGGCTTCTCCTTCAGGTGGCCGCGCAGCATGTTGACCACGCCGAACAGCGCGCCGGTGGGCTCGCCGGCCGCGTTGCTCAGCGGCGGCAGCGCGTGGAAGGCGCGGTAGAGGTAGGAAGAACCGTCGATCAGGACCAGGCGTGTCATGCCCGCGATTCTACGCGGGCAGCGCTGGCAGAATGTCCGGACCGCCCACGGAGCGCCCGCATGCTGCGCTGGTTCGAAACCCGCCTCGACCCCTTCCCCGCATCACCGCCGATGCAGCCGCCCGGCACGCTGTACGCGTTCTGCCGCCACTTCACCCGTGGCGCGGAAAAATGGCTGCTGCTGATGGCGATCAGCTCGGCGGCGTTCGCGCTGGGCGAAGTGGCGCTGTATGCCTACGTCGGCAAACTCGTCGACCGCATGAATGCGCTCGGCGTGGCGCGCTTTCTGGGCGCAGAAGGGCCGCGCCTGTGGTGGATGGGCGCGCTGGTGCTGGTGCTGCTGCCGCTGCTGGTGTTCTTCAATTCGACGGTGCAACACCAGACCCTGCTGGGCAACTTCCCGATGCGGATCCGCTGGAACGTGCATCGCTACCTGCTGCGGCAGTCGATGGGCTATTTCCAGGACGAGTTCGCCGGCCGCATCGCCACCAAGCTGATGCAGACCTCGCTGGCGGTGCGCGAGACCGTGGTCAAGCTGTTCGACATCGGCAACTACGTGCTGGTGTATGTCGGCGGCACCCTGGTGGTGGCGGCAAGCGCCGACTGGCGGCTGATGCTGCCCTTCCTCGGCTGGCTGGCCTGCTACGGCCTGCTGATGCGCTGGTTCGTGCCGCGCATGGGCGCGGTGTCGCAGGAACAGGCCGACGCACGCTCGCAGATGACCGGGCGCATCGTCGACAGCTACACCAACATCGCCACCGTGAAATTGTTCTCGCATTCGCAGCGCGAGCAAGCCTATGCCCGCGAAGCGATGGCGGGTTTTTTGCAGCCGGTGTACCGGCAGATGCGGCTGGCCACGGTGGTGTACAGCCTGCTGTACGCGCTGAACATGCTGCTGCTGTTCGCGGTGGCGGCGCTGGGCGTGTGGCTGTGGCTGCATGGCCATGCCAGCGCCGGCGCGGTGGCGGTGGCGCTGGCCCTGGCGCTGCGCTTCCTGGGCATGTCGCACTGGATCATGTGGGAGCTGTCGGCGCTGTTCGAGAACATCGGCACCGTGCACGACGGCATCAGCTCGATCGCGCTGCCGCCGACGGTGGATGATGCGCCGGGCGCGCCGGTGCTTGCGCCCGGGCGCGGGGCGATCCGCTTCGAGGACGTGACCTTCCACTACGGCAAGGGCAGCGGCGTGATCGAGCGGCTGCACCTGGCCATCGCTCCTGGCGAGAAAATCGGCGTGGTGGGGCGCAGCGGCGCCGGCAAGTCGACGCTGGTGAACCTGCTGCTGCGCTTCCACGACGTCGAGGCGGGCCGCATCACCATCGACGGCATCGACGTGGCTTCCGTGCAGCAGGATTCGCTGCGCGCGCAGATCGGGGTGGTGACCCAGGACACCTCGCTGCTGCATCGCAGCGTGGGCGAGAACATCCTGTACGGGCGGCCGGATGCCAGCCACGCCGAACTGCTGGACGCCGCGCGCCAGGCCAATGCCGACGGCTTCATCGCCGAACTGGCCGACAGCAAGGGCCGGCGCGGTTTCGACGCGCAGGTGGGCGAACGCGGGGTGAAGCTGTCCGGCGGCCAGCGCCAGCGCATCGCCATCGCGCGGGTGCTGCTGAAGAACGCGCCGATCCTGGTACTGGACGAGGCGACCTCGGCACTGGATTCGGAAGTGGAAGCGGTGATCCAGGAAAACCTCTATCGCCTCATGCAAGGCAAGACGGTGATCGCGATCGCCCATCGCCTGTCCACCATCGCCGCGATGGACCGGCTGATCGTGATGGATCAAGGGCGCATCGTCGAGGCGGGCACGCACGACGAACTGCTGGCGAAAGGCGGGATCTATGCGCAGCTGTGGAAGCGGCAGTCGGGCGGGTTCCTGCTGGAACAATGAGGTCTGTCTTTGAAGGGGAGGGCGTTGATTCGCGCATACTTGCCCCATTCCACCCGAGGCCCTCGCCATGCGCAGCATCATCCCGTTCGCCCTCACCTTGGCGCTGGCCGCCTGCGCCACCGCCACCCCGGAAGACATGCTGGCCAAGGACGCGGTGCCGGCCACCCACACCGAAGCCAATGGCGATGTCATCACCGAATACCGCAACGGCAACCGCCTGACCATGGTGAAGGTGGTGCCGGCGCGCGGCGCCACCTATTACATCTACGACCGCAACGGCGATGGCGTGATCGACGAGCGCGATGCCAACGGCGGGCCGATGACCTATTACAAGTTGTTCAGCTGGTAAACCCGGCGGCGATGCCGTTCCAGTTCCAGCTCTGGCATGGCCTGACCCTGCTGCATGTGGCGGCGGTGGCGTCGGGCCTGCTGTTGTACGTCAGCCTGACCCACGCCGGCCGCCAGCGCCGCCCGCCAGCGGCGGCATTCGCGTGGGTACTGGCGCTGGTCGCGTTCCCGTATCTGGCATTGCCGGTCTATCTGTTGCTGGGCACGCGCAAGCTGGCACATGCGCAAGCGCCGGCCAGCCCGGCGCCTGGCATGGCCGAACCGGCCAACACCTGGTCGGCGCGCTTGACCGGCGGGCTGGACCTGCCGCCGGCGCGGCATTGCCACACCATCACCCTTCGCACCGATGGCGCGGATGCGCTGCGCGACCTGCTTGCGCTGCTGGACGGCGCCAGCTCGCACATCGACATCGAGATGTTCATCTTCCGGCTGGATGCCGTGGGCACGCCGGTGGTGGCGGCATTGGCACGCGCCCATGCGCGCGGCGTGCAGGTGCGCGTGCTGCTGGACGGGCTGGGGGCATTCATCGGCCACCGCGCCACCCGCCGCGCCTTGCAGCAGGCAGGGGCCACGGTGCGCTGGTTCGCACCGCTGCGATTGCGACTGCGCCCGCAGTTCGGTCGCGGCAACCTGCGCAACCATCGCAAACTGATCCTGGTGGATGGCGTGCGGATGTGGAGCGGTGGCCGCAATCTGGCGCAGGCCTATTTCCTCGACGCGCCGCAGGCACCGCACTGGCGCGATCTGAGTTTCACGATCGACGGCGGCATCACCACCGATGCCCAGGCCGGGTTCGCCCGCGACTGGGCGCTGGCCGGTGGCGAAGCCGCGCCCATGCCCGACGCAGCCACCGCTGCCCGCCACGGCCCACTGGCGCAATTGCTGCCCAGCGGCCCCGACCGCCGCGACGACACCGCGCACGACGTGTTCCTGGGCGCGCTGTACCGCGCCAATGCACGCGTGCTGCTGGCCACACCCTACTTCGTGCCCGATGACACCCTGCAACACGCCCTGCTGCAAGCCGCACGCCGCGGCGTGCAGGTGTCGCTGCTGCTGCCCGCACGCAGCAACCACCGGCTGGCCGACATCGCCCGTCAGCGCAGCCTGCGCGAACTGGCCGCCGCCGGGGCACGCATCCACCTGCTGCCATGCATGCTGCACGCCAAGCTGCTGATGGTCGACGCCGGTCTTGCCAGTACCGGCTCGGTCAATTTCGATGGCCGCAGCCTGTTCCTGAACTACGAGCTCAACGTGCTGTTCCACGACCCTGCGCAGATCGCGGCACTGGCCGCGTGGTTTGCAGCACAGCGCGCGGAGTCGTCGCCGTACGCGCCGCGTGCACCGGGCTGGTGGCGCGATGTGGGTGAAGGCCTGGTGCGTGCGGTGGGGTTCCAGCTGTAGGGCTTACTTGACCTTGGCGTAGGTTCCCTTCAGCGCCACTCCGGCCACGAACGCACCGGCATAGCATTCGTAGTTGCTGCTGCTGCGGAATTCGTTTTTCTTGTAGTTGCTGACGATATCCACCACCGCATTGGCACCACGCTGCTTCGCGCCTTCCTGCATCGCTTTCAACACCGCCAGCGCCACCCACCGGCAGGCCTCTTCATCCGACTTGTTGGCGGCATTGGTCTTGCGGTTGCTGGTGGCATTGCCCAGCCGGCTGATCACGGACACCGGCTGGCCGGCCAGGTAGAAGCGCACGCTGCCATCGATGCCGGCTTCCCTGGCCTGCGGCGATTTCACCAGTTCCTGCAACGGCAGTTCCAGGCGTGAATTGCGCGCATCCGCGACAGGCGCGGCAGCAACCAGCGCAAGCAGCAGGGCGGCAGTGGCGAATCGGTTCATGCGGGGGTGCTCCTTCAACGGGGTATGGAAAATCAGTCCTGCCAACGGCGAAAGATCAATGACGTATTGATGCCGCCAAAAGCGAAATTGTTGCTCATCACGTAGTCGACCTGCAGCGCGCGGCCCTGGCCGGTGATGAAGTCAAGCTCGGCGCAGCGTGGATCCAGTTGCTCGAGATTGAGGGTGGGTGCAAACCAGTCGTTGCGCTGCATTTCCACGCTCATCCACGCCTCCAGCGCACCGCAGGCACCGAGGGTGTGGCCCATGTAACTCTTCAGCGAGGAGAACGGCATGCGCGCACCAAACACCGCCGCCGTGGCTTTCGATTCGGCGATGTCGCCGTGGTCGGTGGCGGTGCCGTGGGCGTTGACATAGCCAATCGCCTCGGGCGGCAGGCCCGCATCTTCCAGCGCCAGCCGCATCGCCTGCGCCATGGTGTCGGCGCTGGGCTGGGTGACGTGGGCGCCATCGCTGTTGGTGCCGAAGCCGACGATCTCGGCCAGGATGCGCGCGCCGCGTGCTTGTGCGTGCTCCAGCTCCTCCACGAGCAGGGTGCAGGCGCCTTCGCCAAGCACCAGGCCATCGCGATTGGCATCGAACGGGCGCGGAGTCAGCTCCGGTTCGTCGTTGCGCACGCTGGTGGCAAACAGCGTGTCGAACACCGCCGACGCGGTGGCGTCCAGTTGCTCGGAGCCGCCGGCCAGCATGGCGACCTGCTTGCCGGCGCGCACCACTTCATACGCGCTGCCGATGCCCATGCTGCCGGAGGTGCAGGCACTGGAGGTGGTGATGACGCGCCCGGTCAGCCCGAAGAACACTCCGATGTTCACCGGTGCGGTGTGGCTCATCATCTTGATGTAGGTGGTGGCATTGATGCCGGCGGTAGTGTGCTCGTTGAGCATCCGTCCGAAGTCACCCATCGCTGCATGGGTACCGGCCGAGGAACCATTGCTGACACCCACCCGGCCGCTGGTCAGCAGCGGGTCACCCAGCAAGCCGGCGTCGATCAATGCCAACTCGCTGGCGCGCACCGCCATCAACGCCACCCGGCCCATGCTGCGGGTGGTCTTGCGGTTGTAGTGGGCGGGCAATTCGAAATCCACCGCCGGTGCCGCCAGCTTGGTGTTGAGACCGTCGTAGATGTCCCAGGCATCGATCCGCTGCACCGCGTTGCGGCAGCTGCGCAGGTGCGCCTGCACGCCAGTCCAGTCGTTGCCCAGCGGACTGATTGCACCGGCACCGGTAATCACCACGCGTTTGCCTTGCATGCTCATGCGGCCATCCCGCCATTGACGGAAATCACCTGCCGGGTGATGTAGCCGGCATCGGTCGACAGCAGGAAGGCCACCGCCGCCGCCACCTCGTCGGCGCGACCCAAGCGGTTGGCGGGAATCAGCGGCAGCGCGCGTTCGATGATGTCTTCACTCAACATGTCGGTATCGATCAGACCCGGGGCCACGCAGTTCACGGTGATGGCGCGACTGGCCAGTTCCACCGCCAGTGCGCGGGTGGCACCGATGATGCCGGCCTTGGCGGCGCTGTAATTGGTCTGGCCGCGGTTGCCCACCAGCCCGGACACGGACGACAGGGTGACGATGCGGCCGGGCTTGCGCCGCCGCACCATCGGCATCACCAGCGGGTTGAGCACGTTGTAGAAGCCGTCGAGATTGGTGTGGACGACGCTGTCCCACTCCTCGCCGCTCATCGCCGGGAACGCGGTGTCGATGGCAATCCCGGCATTGCAGACCACGCCGTAGTACGCACCGTGCGCCGCCACGTCGGCCAGCAGGGCCTGCGCGGTGGCAGCGCGGTCGGCGATGTCGAAACGCAATACTCGCGCGGCTCGCCCCGCATCGCGTACCTGCGCTGCCACGGCCTCGGCATCGTCCCGCCGGGTGCGGCAGTGCACGACCACGTCATGCCCCTGCTGTGCGGCACGCAAGGCAATCGCCTTGCCGATGCCACGACTGGCCCCGGTCACCAGCACCGTGGTGGATTCCGCCATCGTCTCGCTTCCCTTCATGGCTGTTGACTCAAATACGCCTGCGCATCCGACGGCTCGAACACCGAAACATTGGCCTGCGCCAGTTCCCGGCTCTCGCACACGATGCGGCAGGCAAACACGCCCAGCCCATTGTCGCCCATGATCTCGCGTCGCGCCTCCACCTGCAGCAGCCAGCCACTGGCGAATACCGGCACCGTGCAGACATAGCGCCGCGAACCCAGCAGAAAGCCCAGCGGCGGCGGCAGCCCGCGCCGCCGCGCCTGGCAGCCGGCCCAGCACGCCACCGCCTGCGCCATGTATTCGATGCCGACATGGGCCGGCACCCCGCCCTCGGCATGAAACGGCCCGTCCACCGGCACCTGCACGGCCACCGCGATGCGCTCGGCATCCCAGTGCAGCACGCGATCGACCAGCCGCATGCTGCCGCGATGCGGCAGGACCTGTTCGATGTCGAGGATGGCTGCACCCAGTTCCATCACTGCATCTCCTCAGCCCTGCCCCAGCACCAGCGCGGCATTGCTGCCACCGAACGCGAACGACTGGCTCATGACATAGCGCAGCGGAGCCGTGGCCCGGCGACCCGGGGCAACCAGATCCAGCGCCGGCAGCGCCGGATCGGCCACGCCGTCCCACCAATGCGGTGGCAACCGCTGCTGCGGGTTGCGTGCCAGGGTCAGCCAGCACAGGCCGGCTTCGATTGCCCCCGCCGCGCCCAGTGCATGCCCGGTCAGTGGCTTGGTCGAGCTGCACGGTACCCGGTCACCCACCGTGGCCCGCATTGCCAGGCTTTCCATGGCGTCATTCAAGGGCGTGGCGGTGCCATGCAGATTGACGTAATCCAGTGCGTCGGCAGCAATGCCGGCGCGGGCGATGGCGGCCGCCATCGCCGCGATCGCGCCCCGCCCCTGTGGATCGGGCGCCGACATGTGGTGGGCATCGGCGCTTTCGCCGCAGCCGGCCAGCCGCACCGGCCCGGGCGTGCGCGTCAGCAGGAACAAGGCCGCACCTTCACCGATGTTGATGCCGTTGCGATTGCGCGAAAACGGGTTGCAGCGTGCCACCGAGACCGCCTCCAGTGCGCTGAACCCGTTGATGGTGAACGCGCACAACGCATCCGCACCACCCGCGATCACCGCATCGGCGATCCCCGCACGCAGCAGCCGCGCCGCCGACGCCAGTGCCTTGGCGCTGGAGGAACAGGCGGTGGACAGCGTCCACGCCGGCCCGCGCGCACCGGATTCGGCGGCCACGAAGCGCGAAGGCGCGCCGATCTCCTGCTGCGCATAGTGGAAGCCCGGCGGCCACGCATTGCCGGCCAACCGTGCCGGCATCGCCAGTTCCGCCTCGCCGATCCCGGAGGTGCTGGTGCCCACCACCACCGCCACCCGCGTCGGGCCATGGTTGGCGATGGCGGCATCCACCTGCGGCTGGATCTGCGCCAGTGCCATGTGCAGCAGGGCGTTGTTGCGGCTGCGCAGTGGCAGTGGCAGGTCGTGCAATGCGGGCAAGGCGGCGTTCACCGCACCCAGCGCCAGCGCCCTGCCCGGCGTGAAGCGGTCGGTGCTGGCCACCCCGTGCGGCGCATCGTCGGCAAACAGGGCAGCCGCCACCTGCTGCTGGCCCACGCCCAGCGCGCACACGATGCCCAGCTGGTTCAGGTACACCGGCGTGGCGCTCATGGCTGCGCCTCGGCATCGCCATCCAGTGGCATCGACGTCACCTGCAATTGGTAGCCCTCGGCGCGGTTGTCCAGTTGCAGGTGGCCGGCATCGATGCGCGTCAACACCAGCCAGGCCTGGCCATCATGGGACAGGCGGCGCTGCTGGCCGTCGTCCTCCAGCGTCCAACCCGCAGGCAACACGGCGCGGATGGACGCCGCCGGCCACAACGCGAATTGCAGGTCATCCAGCACCCGTTCGGCGCGCACCGCCGGCGGCAGCCATGGCGCACGCTGCTGCTGCAGGGTGTTGCCGTCCCAGCGCAGGCGCACGCCGGTCTGGCCCAGCGCTTGCACCAGCAAGCGCACCTCGCCGGCATCGGCCTCCAGCAGGGCGTCCAGCGTGCGTGCCTGGCGGCCAAAGTGGAACTCCAGGCGCTGCTGCAGGGCCAACGGCTGCGGCAATGCCGAAGGCGGCAGGTGCAGGGGCGGCAGTGCCACCGCCGGTGCCGGTGGTCGGGATGCGCAGGCCGTCAACACCAGCAGGCCGAACAGAAGGAGTGTGCGCAACAGATCCATCACGCCGGCTTCCGTACCTGGGTCAAGGTGTGGCTGATGCCGATCTCATCATGCTCCGCCACGATTTCCAGCCCGGCCTCGCGAATGCAATCGTGCAGCACCTGCGAGTGATACATCTGGCTGTTGCCGTTGGCCATGCAGGTGAAATACAGCGAGGTTTGCTGCAGGCAGAATGCGGCATTCTCGAAACGTTGCCGGTCCCAGTAGGTTTCCATGATGTACAGCCGGGTCTGCGCGTTCATCATCGCTGCCGCCTTGCGCAGGATCATCACGATCTGCGCTTCCGAGAAGCAATCCAGGAACTGGCTCATCCAGATCACGTCATGGCCGGCCGGCAAGGTGGTGTCCGGCTGCAGGATGTCGATGGGGTATTCGGCCATGCGCGCAGCCAGGCCGCGCTCGGCAATCTTCACCCGCGCTTGCGCCAGCTGCCCCGGCAGATCGCACAAGGTCACCTGCACCTGCGGGTCGTGTTCGGCACAGGCGATCGCCCATTTGCCGGTATTCGCGCCCACATCCAGCACCTTGGCCACCTGCTGCGAGAAAATCTGCGGCAGCACGCTCTGGAAGGAATTGTCGGAATAGAAATGATCGAAGCCGAACCAGCTTTTGCGCACCGGTTCCGGCAGCCCGGCCAGCGCCTCGTACAGGGTGGCCGCTTCGGTATCCAGCACTTTCAAGCCCGCGGGGCGACCTTCGCGCAGGCTGTCTTGCAGATGCATCAGGCCGAGGTAATTCACGTCCTGGGTGAAATCCATGTTGACCCGGGTCATCGCATCGTTTTGCAGATACCAGCCCAGCTTGGTGAGCCGGAATTGCCCCGCATCCAGGGTCAATGCACCGATGCCGAGGCCGGCCTCGGCCAGCACCCGGGTGGCATAGCGCGACAGCCCGACCCGGGCCTGCAATGCCTCCAGAGACATCCCTTCCGGGCCTGCCGCGTCCAGCGCCGCCAGCAGGCCCAGGTCGCGCAGCGCGCGCGCGGCCTGGAACACGAATGGCGCAAACGCGATGCGCTGGGCCTCTTGCTTGGCATCCAGCGCAGTGCGTGTGTCATGAGTGAAATGGGTCACGCGGTCACATCCTGTGCAGGGTCGGAAGGGGAAAGCAGGGTGGGTGGTGGGGCTGGCGGCATGCGCGGCGGACGAAACATCGGCGACAACAACCAGACCAGCCCGATGCCGAACAGCAAAGTCACACCGAACGCGCGCAATGCCGGGGTGGCCGACAGCCCCAGCAGGCCGAACGACAACCAGGTGCTGGCCGCGCCCACGCAGATCGCCAGCCAGGCCGAGGCATCGCCACGATGCTCCAGCAGGAAGATGCCGTAGTCCACGCCCATGCCCACCAGCAACAGCAGGGCCAGCACATTGAACAGTTGCAGCGGCATCCCCAGCCAGCCCAGCATGGCCACGCTCAGCACGCCGGCCAGCACGGTGGGCAGCAGTGCGCGCCAGGCATCGCCGCGATAGCGCCACCACAGTGCTGCCGCCACCAGCAGCACGCCGGCCAGCAGCAGCCATGTCATCAGATGCCGGTAGTGGCGCAACAAACTGGAGTACTCCGCCGTGCGGTTGACCCAGCGCACGCCCGGCAGGCCGTTCGCGGTGCTGTCCAGCAGGCTCAGCACGTCGTGCTTGCCGGCCATGTCCACCAGCACCACGCTGCCCACGCCATCGCCCAGCCGTCCCAGCCACAACTGGCGGAAGGGTGCCGATGCCGGCGCATCCAGCCAATCCTGCAACCTCAGCGTGCCGGCGTGGAATGCGGGGCGTTGCAGCGGCTCGCCGGTGGCCGCCGCCACGCGTGCCAGCACCTGTGTTTCCACCCGTGCACTGAGGGCGGCATCGGCCTGCTGTTGCTGCGGCGCGGGTAGCCAATCGCTGATTGCACGATAACCACGGATGCGGTCTTGCGCGGCCAGTGCCGACAAGCGCGTGGTCAGGGCCTGCTCGCGTTGCAGCAAGGTGGGTACATCCGGCGCACGCACCAGATAGAACTGGGCCGGGCTGGGCAGGCCCAGCAATTGACTGATGGCGATCTGCTGCTGGATCAGGGTCTTCGGCGATGACTGCAAGGTGCGCAGATCGTCATCCACCCGCAGCTGCCACAAGCCGCCGATGACGATGACCGCCGCCAATACCGTCATTGCATACCAGCGCGTGTTGGCCGCCGCCTGCGGCCAACGCCGCAGGGCACCGCCGATGGCCGCAGACAGGCGGGTGGGCGGCGGCGGCGTTTGCTGCAACCACGGGAACCAGCAGACCACGGTGATGAACGAAGCCGCCAGCCCGGTGACCGAAAACACCGCCATCTGCCGCAGCCCCGGGAACGGTGCCAGGCCCAGCGCCAGATACGCCAGCGCGCTGGTCAGCCAGGCCAGCACCATGCCCGGCAGCAGGCTGCGCAACAGCCGCAGGCGCGGCAATTGCGGGTGCCCCTGCCAGGAGGCGAACCAATGGATGCCGTAGTCTTCGGCCACGCCAATCAAACTGGCACCAAAGACCATGGTCAGCAGATGCACCTTGCCGAACAGCAAGGCGGTGGCCGACAGTGCCGCCGCCACGCCGATCAGCAGGGACAGCGCCACCAGCAGGATCGGCCGCAGCGAACGGAACGCCAGCCACACCAGCAGCAACACCGCCGCCAGCGAACCCCAGCCAATCACATTCACTTCATTGCTGGCCTGCACCGCCGCCGCCTCGGCATGCAGCGGCACCCCCGCACGCAACTCCTGCACCCCCGGCACTGCCTTGCGCGCCGCCGCAGCGGCGGTGTCCAGTGCCGCATCGATCACCCGCTGGCCGTCCAGCCGAAACGCGGAGCCGCGCGTCTGCAATTGCAGGACCGCCCAGACTTGCTGGTCGGCATGCAGCAGGCCGTCGGCATCGAAACGCAGACCGGCGGCACCTGCACGCTCCTGCCACCAACCGGTCCACAAATTCAGCGGATCCGCCCGCCAATCGGCCATCCGGGGTGCCGCCATCGGCCCGTACAGTGCGGCCAGCGCATCCTCGGCCAAGGCATCGGGAGCTTGGTGTTGCAGCCGCAGGCGTTGCGCAGTGGTCAGTAGATGGTCGCGCCAGGGAAGATAGAACCTGCGTGCAGCCGCAAACCAGTCCTGCATCCTTGCATCTTCGGCAAACGGCAAGACCTGCTGTCGCGCCTGCACTTGCAGGCTGTGCCGATACGCCTGCATGGCCACTCGCGCCTGTGCGGCATCGGCGGCCCCCAGCAGCACCACCATCTGCCGTGCGCCGGCGTCGGCGATGCGACGAGTGGCCTGTTCCAGCTGCGGATCGCGGCTGTCCTGTGGCAGCAGTGCCAGGATGTCGCTTTCCAGCGGATTGCCGCTCCAGAAGCGCAACTGGTGCACGCCCACCGCCAGCACCACGGCCAACCACAGCCATGCCAGCCAACGCCAGTATTTCGACGGCACAGGCTCAGTCAAAACGGCGTGCCTCGTCGGCAGTCAACAACGCCGGGGTTTCGCGCAAATTGGTGAATTGCAGGCGGGTGCGGTCGCCATTGGGCTCTTCGATCAACACGCTGCGCACGAACCGGTCCCCTTCCAGGGTGATCCGCACGAAGGCCTGCGTCAACGCGCCCGGCCTGGGCGTCAGCTGCAACTGCCAGGCATTGCCCGGCAACAGGCTGGGCTGGGCATTGAAGCGTGCGGTCAGCGCCTGCACGTCGCCGCTCATCAATGCGAACAGCATGCTGTTGACCGAACGCAATGCCGGCTGGGTGCGTGCATCCACCTCCACCCGGCTGCGGCCATCGGCCTGACGGGTGAGGATGCGGTCGCGAGTCAGTACCAGTTCCGAAGGGAAGGGCTTGCGCGTACTCCACAGCACACCTTTGTCACGCGCCACCAGCAAACTGCCCTGCGATTTCAGCGGATGCTGGAACCCCTGCAGCTGTTTTTCCTGGCTGAACTCGCCACGCAGCACCGCCACCTGTGCCACCCGCTGCTGCAGCCGTGCCAAGGTATCGGTCGCATTCGCGGCAGTGGCTGGCGCGGCGACTTGCGCTTGCGCCGGCGATGCCAACGCCGGCGCCACCAGCAACAGTGCGCACAAACCACCATCGACCAGGCCGCGCCAGCGCCTGCTCCTTGTCTGCTTCATGTCGGCATCACTCCCAAGCGTTGCCACAGGATCTGCGGACTGACGTATTGCATCTGCCCGCTGGCCACGTCCACCGCCACCTGGATGGTGTGGGCGCGGGTCAGCACCTCGCCAGTGCCGGCATCGCGGATTTCGTATTCCAGTTTCAGGCGGTTTTCCCATTCGACGATCTGCGCCTGCACTTGCACCGGCTGCGCAAAATGCAGCGACCGCAGGTATTTCACCCGCGTATCCACGATCGGGAACAGGTAACCCGAGGCCTGCATCTGCGGGTAGTCGTAGTCGAACCGGCGCAGCAGGGCGCAGCGTGCGATTTCGAAGTACTTGAAGTAGTGGCCGTGCCAGACCACCCGCATCGGGTCGCAGTCGTGGAAGGCCGGTTCCAGCGCCACCACGATCTGCAGGCGCGGATCGACGTCAGTCGGCATACAGGCTCCAGTGCCGGGTGCGGATCGCGTCCAGCAGGTGCAGCAGGTCGGCATCCAGCGCACGGTCTTCCTCGACCAGCGCGATGCGTGCTTCCAGATCGTCCAGCATGGCCTGCGGCGCACCCTGCAGCAACGGCTGCGCGGCCTGCTGCTGGCGCAGCGCCATGCCCTGGCGCGCGGCGATCAGCATGGCGGCGGCCACCTGTTCGGTCAGCTCGATCACCCGCAGGCAGTCGCGCGCGGCGATCGTGCCCATGCTGACCTTGTCCTGGTTGTGGCATTCGGTGGAACGCGAGAAGACCGAGGCCGGCATGGTCTGCTTCAGGGCTTCGGCGGTCCACGCCGAGACGCTGATCTGCAGCGCCTTCAAGCCATGATTGATCGCCGCGCGCGAACCGCTGGCGGCCGACAGGTTGGCCGGCAGGCCGTGGTTGAAGCGGGTGTCCACCAGCAAGGCCAGCTGCCGATCCAGCAGGTCGGCAAGGTTGGCCACCGCGTTTTTCATCGCATCCATGGCGAAGGCGATGTGGCCGCCATAGAAATGTCCGCCGTGCAGGATCTGGCCGCGTTCGGCATCCACCAGCGGGTTGTCGTTGGCGCTGTTCAGCTCGGTCTCGATCAACTGGCGCAGGAACGGCAGCGCATCCTGCAGCACCCCGATCACATGCGGTGCGCAGCGCAGCGAATAGCGATCCTGCAGCCGTTGTTCGTTGCGTGCCGGCTGCTCGTGGTGCAGATCCGCACGCAGGCGCGCAGCCACCTGGGTCTGCCCCGGATGCGGCTTGGCGGCGAACAAGGTGGCATCGAAATGGTGGGCATTGCCGGCACTGGCCACCACGTTGTAGGCGGTCAGACGGGTGGCCAGCCGGCACAGATAGTCGGCACGATCCCAGGCCAGGCAGGCCAGCGCGGTCATCACGGCGGTGCCGTTCATGATCGCCAGGCCTTCTTTCGGGCGCAGCCGCAGCGGGCTGATGCCGGCCGCGGCCAGCGCCTGCGCGGCGGGCTGGCGCAGGCCCTGATACAGCACCTCGCGCTCGCCGCACAGCACCGCCGCGACATACGACAGCGGGGTCAGATCGCCACTGGCCCCGACCGAGCCTTCGGCCGGGATCAACGGCAGGATGTCGTGCTGCAACAGGGCGGTCAGTCCTTCCAGCAGCGCCAAGCTGACCCCCGACATCCCCACGCACAACGAGGCCAGCCGCGCCGCCAGCACCGCACGGGTTTCTTCTGGATCAAGAAAACGTCCCAATCCGCAACCGTGGTAGGTGTACAGATGGTGCGGTAGCTCGCCCAATAACTCCGGCGGGATGACCACGGTGCAGGAATCGCCATAACCGGTGGTGACGCCATACACCACGCCGTCTTCGGCCAGCAGGCGGTCGAGGAAGTCGGCCCCGGCGCTGATGCCGGCGCGAAAGCCGGCGGCCTCCGACAACGCGGCCCGCCGCTGGCCGCGGGCCAGCGCAACCACGTCCTCGATGCGCAGCGGCGCGCCTCCGAAAATCTGTACGGGCCTATCAACGGGTCTTGCGATCATCGTGTCCCTGCTCCCAGAACGGGAAAAAATTGAACCAGTCCAGCGGCGCGGCAAGCACCTGCCGCTCCAGCCAGGCGGCATAGTCGCGCACATGCGCGTGCAACGCCGCCTGGCGCCGGGCCCGCGGCAAGTGCACACGCTCGCACATGCGCTCGAAGCGCAGCTGATAACCGTTGCCGGCATGGGTGCAGGCCATCGCGAACAGCGGGCATCCCAATGCCGCTGCCAGCACATACGGCCCCACCGGAAAGGCGGCCGGCCGGCCCAGGAACGGCGTGGTCACGCAGCGTCCGCCATGCACCGGCACGCGGTCGCCGGCAATCGCCACGAACTCGCCGGCGGCCACGCGCTGGCCCAGCAGGCAGGCGGTGGCCACGTCCAGTTCCGTGACCTGCAGCAGGCGCACCTGGGCCTGCGGATTGAGTCGGGCCAGCAGGCGGTTGAAGTCTTCGGCGTGCGCGGTATGCACCAGCGCGGTCAGCCGAAACCCCGGCACCTGGTCGGCCAGTGCCTGGCACAGTTCCAGGCAACCGATATGCGCGGTGACAATGACCCCGCCTTCGCCGCGCGCCATCTGTTCCAGCATCGCCTCGCGCTGCACTTGCACGCGTGCCGCCGGGTAGCGGCCATGGCTGGCCAGCAGCTTGTCCAGCAAGGTTTCGGCAAACAGGGCGAAATGGCGCAGGCTCAGCCAGCGGCCCGGCGCGCGTGCAAACACGCGATGACTGGCATGCAGGCGCTGCAAGTATTCGCGTGACGCACGGCGTGCGGTGCCATTGCCCAACCAGTGCAGCAGAACCACCGGAGCCAGACACAGCCGGAACGGCCAACGCCCCAGCCAGCGTTCGATGGCGCACAAGAAACGAATGCCACCGACGCAGGTGGTCTCGCCCAGTGCCGCCCAGTGGGTTGCAGCCGGCGCAGTCATCGCCACTTGCGCCGCAGCAGGCGCGGCAAGCGCCGCAGCATGCCGAAAAACAAGCGCGCATGCATCCGGCTGATGCGCACATTGTCGCGCCAGACATCGAAATGTGAGATGCCATCACTGGGGTAGCGCACCGGCGTCGGCAGGCTCTGCACCGGCACCCCGCGCCAATGCAGGCGCACCAGGATTTCCGGATCGAAATCCATGCGCAGGCCGATGGTTTCGCGGTCGATCAGCGCCAGCACCGGCGCCAGCGGATATACCCGGAACCCGCACATCGCATCGCGAATGTCGAATGAGAGCGTGTTGATCCACACCCAGACATGGGTGAGATAACGCCCGTACAACCGCCCCTTGGGTACGCTGGCGTCGTACACCGGCACGCCGTTGATGATGGCGGTCGGTGCCGCCGCGGCAGCGGCCAGAAACTTCGGAATGTCGTCGGTGGCGTGCTGACCGTCGGCATCGATTTGCAGCACATGGCTGGCTCCGCGCCGTGCCGCCTCGCGAAAACCGGCCAGCATCGCGCCGCCCTTGCCCTGATTCACCGGCAATCGCAGCAGCTGCACGCCCTCGCGCTGCGCCTGTGCCTGCAGCACCGCCGCGCAGGAGGCCCGGCTGCCGTCATCCACCAGCAGGCACGGCAACCCGTGCGCCAGCACGCCATCGACCATCGCGGTGATGGCCGCTTCGTGGTTGTAGACCGGGATCACCACCCACGGACGAAACGTGCTGGCGGTCATGGGGCGGCCTCGGCAAACACCACGCGGCCACTGGCATGCGGCCCCAGTGCTGAGTGGTAGGCAAAGCGCAAGGTGGCGGTTTCGGCCAGCCACTCCAGCTGCAGGCACAGCCGCAGACCGGGCCGCGCCACCTGCTGGAACTTCAATGCTTCCAGCCGCAGAAAACCTGGCGGCAGCGCAAATGCTTCGCGCGCATGACGCACCGCCCAATCCAGTTGCGCCACCCCAGGCAGGATGGGCAGCTGCGGGAAGTGGCCGTCGAACACCAGCAACTGCGGATCCAGCTCGAATTCCAGCTGTGCCAGCGCCGGTTCGCGCCGCACCCAGATCGGTTGCGGCCGTGCCGGGCGGAACAACGCCCGCAACGCCGCGTCGGTGGCCTTGCCCTGTGCATCGGCGGGCATGGCATCGACAAAGCGCCAGCGGCGGGGCCGGGTCACTGCCCCCTGGCTGCTGGCCAGGGCGGCGTTCAAGTGCTGGATGAAAGTGCGCCGACCCGTGGCCTGCAGGGCGTGCACGCCTTCGGGCGTCAAGCACAGCACCGCCGCCAGTTGCGCGCGGGCGCCGTCCAGCAACAGCACGCGTGCCTCGACCACCGCCGGCAGCGCCTGCAACTGCTGCTCCAGCGCGGTCAGCGAAACCCGCTGTTCTTCCACCTTGACGATGCGGTCGGCACGTCCCAGCAGCACGAACCCGCCCGCCGCATCGGCTTGCACACGGTCGCTGGTGCGCCACCAGTCGCGCGTCGGCAGATGCGGCGAGGCCACTTCCAGCTGTGCATCCACCACCCGCCAGGCCACTCCCGGCAATGGCTGCCAGGCCGATGGCGGTGTCTGCGCAGATTGCCGCCATGCGATGCCGCCGGTTTCGCTGCTGCCGAATATCTCGATGGGCGCCAGCCCAAGGCAGGCACGGGCCGCCTGTGCGGCTTCCGGCGGCAAGGCGCCACCGGAGCTGAACACCGCGCGCAAGCCACGCTGCGCCTGCGCCCAGTCGATGCCGGCGGGAATCCGCTTCAACAGCGCGGGGCTGCTGACCAGAATGGCCGGGCCCTGCACGCTGGCGGCAAGGTCTTCGTGGAAATGCACCCGTGGCGCGATTGCGCGCCCGGCGGCCAACGGCCACAGCACCCGGAACAGCAACCCGTAGATATGCTGATGCGACACCGTGCCATGCACCGCGGCATCGCCCAGTTGCGCACCGAAACAGGCTTCCAGCGCCTCCACTTCGCGCGCCAGTTGCGCCAGCGTCTTGTCGATCGCCACCGGCGCGCCGGTGGAACCGGACGTCAGCACCTGTACCCGCGTGGTCAGCGCGTCCAGTGCCGGCCAGTGGGCGGTGGCCGGTGCAGCGTCGTTGCCCGGAGCCGGCGTGATCGGTCCGCACTCCACTGGAAAATCGCCGGCCACGCCATCCACCGTCGCATCCAGCCAGTGCAGGGTCTGCGGCAAGGTGTCGGCGCACAGCAGCACCTGCTTGCCGGCATGCCAGGCGCCGAACAAGGCCGCCGCGAACGCCGCCGTGTCATCGAAATACAGCGCCACCTTGTGTCCGCGCCGCGCCTGAAAAGCATCCCGCCAGCAGGCGATGTGCGCGCGAAACTCGGCATGACGCAGCTCCGCAGCACCGCATCGCGCCACCGTGCGTGCGTGCAACGGCACACTGGCGATCTGCTGCAGAGGCACCCACTCAGCCATGCACACGCGCCTTCACCCGCTGCCGCACCAGCCATTCCACTGCAAACAGGGTGCCGATCAGGCCGTAGGCAATCAGCCCGTTGTACAGCGCCCACACCCGCTCGCTGGCCCACAACGCGGTGCCCAGCGCGATGCTGCCATTGAACAGGAAAAAGCCGCACCAGACCTGGGTGACGCGGCGGGTGTAGGCCACCGCATGCGGTGGCAGGTCGGGCGTGCGCAGGCGGGCCAGCCGCTCGATCACCGGCGGCCCGAAGCACAGACTCGAGCCGAAGACCAGCAGCAACACGCCGTTGATCAGCACCGGGTACAGCTTCAGCGGCAGGGCGGTATTGCCCAGACTGGCCCAGCCGGCCAGCAGGCCGGTGCCGGCAGCCACCCACAGCCACAGGGGTTCGCGCGCACTGATCGCCCGCAACAAGGCCAACGCGCACAGCAGCAATGCCAGCCAGCGCGGCTCGAACCGCCCCAGCAACCGATACACCACCAGCGGATAGGCGCACGAGAGCAGGGCAAACAGCAGCAGCCGCACATGCTTCACGGCGGGATCGTCACCTGCGCTCAGGCCGCGTCGCGGATCAGGCCATGCAGCACGTCGACGACGTCCTGCACCGTGCGCACCGCCTTGAAGGCCTCGGGCTGCAATTTGCCGCCCAGCAACGGCTTGAGCTGCACGATCAGATCCACGGCATCAATGCTGTCGATGTCCAGATCGCCGTACAGTTGCGCCTCGGGGGTGATCCGCTCGGGCGCGATTTCGAAGGTGTCCTGCAGGATGCCGCTGATGCGGGCAAACAATTCGTCCTTGGTCATGTGGCCTCCGGCTTATGCCCGCTGCATGCTGACGAGATTGGCCAGCGCCTGCACGCTGGCAAAGTGCTGGCGGGTTTCCTGTGCATCGGCTGAAAGCGTGATGCCGTAACGCTTCTGCAACGCCAGGCCCAACTCCAGTGCGTCGATCGAATCCAGCCCCAGCCCTTCGCCGAACAAGGGCGCATGCGTGGCGATGTCGTCCGGGGCCAGGTCTTCGAGTGAAAGCGAAGAAATGATCAGCTGCTTGATCTCAAGCTCGAGTGATTGCACGCAGGCTCTCCCGCCGCGAAGAAATGGGCCAGATAGTGGGTCAATTGCCGTGCCGCAACGGCTTCGCTGGGGGCCCCGTCCCACCAGGAGGCGATCGCTATGTCGGGCTGGACATCCACCACGACATGGAAGCGGCGTGCCGGCACACGATACCATTTCTCGCCTTTTCCCAGCGTCATCGGGCTGCAACTCAGGCGCACCGGGGTGATGTCCAGCTGCCCGCGCACCGCGATGTTGGCGGCCCCGCGCTGCAGGGTGAGCGGCCCGTCCCGGCGACTGCGGGTGCCCTCGGGAAAGATCACCAGATTGCTGCCCGCGCGCACGGCGGCGATGCAGTCATCGATCAAGCCGGCACCATCGTCATTGCAGACATACCCGGCCGCCCGCACCGGGCCACGGGTGAACGGGTTGCGCGCCAGGCTCGATTTCACCACGCAATCGGCATTGGGCAGCAGTGAAATCAGGAACACCACATCGATCAGGGTCGGATGGTTGGCCAGGATCAGCAAACCATCGCGTTGCAGGCGCTCACGGCCACGAATCTCATAGGTCAACACCCCCAGCACGCGCATCAACGCGATGTGGAAGGCGAAGCTGCGCTGCACCACCCTTCGTGCCAGCCGTCGTCGGTGCCGGTCCAGATTGCCTACGCGCACGTGCAGCAGCGGAAAAGTCAGCGCCAGCAGCAAGACGCCACCCAGTCCGAAAGCGGCAAAACTCAAGCCCGTTGCAACGATGCGCCACAGCCGGTTGATCCGGCTGGAGGCAAGCGGCTGTGCCGCGACCTCAGCCATGGCGTTGCCAGTGCCAATGCAAACCCTCGGCCTGCCGTCCCGCGCTGGGCGCACCCGCCAGCAGGAAGTGCAGAGGCCACAAACCGGCGGGCAGCGCCCGCGCGGCGTCGGCGGGAGATGCGTCCGCAGCCGTCGCCCACGCCAGCGACAATGCGACGCCCGCGCCCGTTGCACGCAGCCGCCAGCACCAGGCGTAGGCAGCCTCGGCTTCGTCGGCAAATGCGGCATAGGCGTCCGGCAAGGGCGCGTCGTACACCACCACCAACACTTCGTCTTCCCCCTCGGCCAGCAACCCGCAGGCTTCGATCAAGGCCGCCTCGGCGCTGGCCTTGCCACCTGCCAGGGCCAGATAATTGCCGTGCTCGCCACGCACGATCGAATACAGCGCGGCAATCGCGTTGTGCACCGACAAACCAAACTGGGTGGGCGACATCGGCTCGCCGCGGGCCTGCTGCTGCAACAGTTCCAGCGAGCGCTGCACATCGCCGTGGCGGGAGGCAAACACCAGCGGCACACCGTCGGCCTCGGCGCGGCTGCACCAGTACGCCACCTGCACCGCCATTCGTCCCAGCCGTTCGATGCGCCGCCGCTGCATTGCCGGCACCTCCGGCAACGCGGGCGTTGCATCGCCCTGCGGCAACCACGGTGCGCATGCCCAGTCCTGCCAGGCCTCGGCGGTCTGCAGGTCCGGGGCCCACGCCGCCCACTGGCTGACTGTGAATTCGATCATCCCCATCCCCGTCCTTGTTGCCTTGTCACCGCAGCTTGCCGCATCGCTCACGCCGGCGACAGGTTGGCATACGCCAGCACCAGCCACTTGCTGCCGGCTTCGTCGAAGTTCACCTGCACGCGGGCGTGCGCACCGCTGCCTTCGACGTCGGTGACGAAGCCGCTGCCGAAGGTCGGATGGCGGACGTTGGCACCGAGGCGCAGCGGCGGGGTCTCCAGTGCGGCGTGGCCGGCGTCACGGCGTGCCGGTGTGGTGAACGCCATTGCAGACTTTGGCTTGGGCCGGATCTCGCGCAGCAGTGCCGGCGGGATTTCGCGCAGGAACGGCGAGGGCCGGCAATACACGTCGCTGCCGTAGATGCGGCGGGTTTCGGCGTGGCTCAACACCAGTTGCTGGCGGGCGCGGGTGATGCCGACGTAGGCCAGCCGGCGCTCTTCCGCCAGCCGACCGGGCTCTTCTTTCGAACGCGCATTGGGAAACAGGCCGTCCTCCCAGCCCACCAGGAACACCAACGGAAACTCCAATCCCTTGGCGCTGTGCAAGGTCATCAACTGCACGCCGTCTTCATCGGCCTGCGCCTGGCCTTCGCCGGCCTCCAGTGCGGCATAGCCGAGGAAGGCCACCAGCTCCGGCATCGCGGCGGCATCTTCCTCGTCGCTGCGCACGAAGCGGCTGGCCACGCTGACCAGTTCGTCGAGGTTGTCGGTGCGTGAATCGAGCTGGCCCTGCGACTCCTTTTCGTAATGCAGGCGCAGGCCGGAGCGCAGCAGGGCGTGGTCGATCTTGTCCGCCAGCGGCAGTTCGCCGGATTCGCCGTCCAGCCCGTCGATCAACGCGAGAAAGCCGGCCACCGCATTGCGCGCGCGCGCCGCCAGCACCGCGTGCCGGCACAGCCGCACGGCCGCTCGCCACAGCGATTCGCCGTGCTCGCGCGCGCTGCGACGCACCTCCTCCAGCGTGCGCTCGCCGATGCCGCGTGCCGGTGTATTGACCGCACGTTCGAATGCGGCATCGTCATCGCGGTTGGCCAGCAGGCGCAGATAGGCCAGCGCGTCCTTGATCTCGGCGCGCTCGAAGAAACGCATGCCGCCATACACGCGGTACGGCATTTGCCGCTTCAGCAATTCTTCTTCGAACGCGCGCGATTGCGCATTGCTGCGGTAGAGGATGGCCGCGTCGCTGCGGCTGCCGCCGTCGCGCACCCATTGCGCGATGCGGTCGACCACGTAGGTGGCCTCGTCGATCTCGTTGAAGGCCGCATACAGGTCGATCGCATCGCCCTCGCCGGCCTCGGTCCACAACTTCTTGCCCAACCGGTCGTCATTGTGGGCGATGACCGCATTGGCCGCGCTCAGGATGTTGCCGCTGGAGCGGTAGTTCTGCTCCAGCCGAATGGTTTGCGCGCCGGCGAAGTCGCGCAGGAAACGTTGCACGTTCTCCACCTTCGCGCCGCGCCAGCCGTAGATGGCCTGGTCGTCGTCGCCGACCACGAACACCTGTCCTTCGCTGCCGGCCAGCAGGCGGACGAACCCGTATTGGATCGCGTTGGTATCCTGGAACTCGTCGACCAGGATTTGCCCGAAGCGGTGGCGGTAGTGCGCCAGCAACGCCGGCGTGTCGCGCAGCAGTTCGTGCGCGCGCAGCAGCAACTCGGCAAAGTCCACCAGCCCGGCGCGCTCGCAGCGCGCTTGATACTCCGTGTAGGCACGCAGCAGCACATCGCCCCAGGGGTCATGCGGCGCAGGCTGGATATGCTGCGGGCGGCGGCCTTCGTCCTTCTGTGCATTGATCCACCACGCGATCTGACGCGGCGGGAACTGGCCGTCGTCCAGTTCCAGTTGCCTGGCCACCTGCTTGACCAGCCGCAACTGGTCGTCGGCATCCAGCACCTGGAAGCCTTCCGGCAGCTTCGCTTCCTGCCAGTGCAGGCGCAGCAGGCGGTGGGCCAGGCCGTGGAAGGTGCCGATCCACGCCCCGCGCGGCGCGGCGCCCAACTGCGCGGCAATGCGCGCGCGCATCTCGCCGGCGGCCTTGTTGGTGAAGGTGACCGCCAGGATGCCGTGCAGCGGCACCCCGAACACCTCGTGCAACCAGGCGATGCGATGGGTCAACACGCGGGTCTTGCCGGAACCGGCACCGGCCAGCACCAGATAGTGGCCAGGCGGCGCGGACACGGCTTCGCGCTGGGCCGGGTTCAGCCCGTCGAGCAAATGGGAAACATCCATGCCGGCATTTTACCGGCGCGCGCCTCAGTGCGCCGCGTGTTCGCGCTTGCTGGCGCTGCCGGTCATCAGCTTGTCGGTCCAGGCGATGCCGATGGCGGACAGGATGAACACGCAGTGGATGATGGTCTGCCACAGCACCCCGGTGGCAGTGACCTTGGTGCAGGTCTTGCCGACGCCGGCCGCCAGTGTCGCAACGGCGGCGGCATCCACACCGCCGCACAACGGCAGGCCGCCCAGGGTGCCGGCTTCGATGAAGGTCTTGAGCAGGTGGATCGAGGAGATGCCGATGATCGCCATTGCCAGTTTCACCTTCAGGACGCTGGCATTGACGTGGCTCAACCATTCCGGCTGGTCGGGATGGTTTTCCAGCTGCATCCGCGAAACGAAGGTCTCGTAACCGCCCACGATCACCATCATCAGCAGGTTGGAAATCATCACCACGTCGATCAGGCCCAGCACCAGCAGCATGATGTCCTGCTCGCTCAGGCTGATGGCGCCGTGGATCAGATGCCACAGCTCCTTCAGGAACAACACCACATAGACGCCTTGCGCCGCGATCAGGCCCAGGTACAGCGGCAACTGCAGCCAGCGCGAGGAGAAGATCAGGGCGGGCAGGGGCGAGAGTCTGAGGTTCGGATCGGTGGCCATGCGGATCCAGGATGCATTGGGGGGTGCATTGCAACGTCCAGCGGGGGCTGCCGTCAACCCGTCGTGTCATCGCAGTGCAATCGTTTGCAGCCACGCATGGCTTGTGCCGCATCCTGCGCTGCTGCTGTACTGCAACCGGGGACACGCGCACGAGCCGGGTTTTGCCGGCGTGAACACACACCAGCAACGGGGCATGCATGAGCCAGCAACCAACCCGATGGGCGCAATTCGGCGTCCTGATCACGGTGTTCTTCTTCTGGGGCTTCGTGGCCGCCAGCAACGACATTCTGATTCCCGTGTTCAAGAAGGCCTTTGGTCTGAGCCAGGCGCAAAGCCAGCTGGTGGCGGTGGCGTTCTACGTGGCGTACACCGCGGGCTCGCTGCTCTATTTCGGCATCTCCAAGGCCATCGGCCAGGACGTGCTGAACCGCATCGGCTACAAGAACGGCATCTGCATCGGTCTGCTGATCTCGGCGCTGGGCACCTTGCTGTTTTATCCGGCCGCCAACAGCAGCTCGTTTCCGCTGATGCTGTCAGGCCTGTTCATCGTCGGGCTGGGGTTTGCCTTGCAGCAGATCGCCGCCAACCCGCTGGCGATCGTGATGGGCAGCCCGGCCACCGGCGCGCAGCGGTTGACACTGGCCGGCGGGGTCAACAACTTCGGCACCACCATCGGCCCGCTGCTGGTGAGTTTCGCCATCTTCGGCAGCGTGTCGGCCGGCGGTGGCGATGCCAGCATCGAGAGCGTGAAGATTCCCTATCTGGTGCTGGGCCTGGCCTTCGCGCTGGTGGCGGTGTTCATCAAATTTTCCTCGGTGCCCAACCACATCGACCTGGACGCATTGGCGCAGGACGAAGCGCAGGACAGCGGCAAGCTGGTGCACAAACCCTCCGCCTTCGGCTATCCGCAACTGGTCTTGGGGATGCTGGCGATCTTCGTGTACGTGGGGGTGGAAGTCTCCAGCATCAGCAACCTGCCGGCCTATCTGCACGAGGGACTGGGCATCGAAACCCAGCACCTGGCACCGTATGTGTCGCTGTACTGGGCCAGTCTGATGATCGGCCGCTGGACCGGCGCGGCCGGTGCGTTCGATGTCGGTGCGGGGATGAAGAAGCTGCTGATGCTGGTGCTGCCGTTCCTCGCGTTCGGCGTGTATCTGGCGGTGAACGCGATTGCGCAGCACGACGTGTCGCAGTTCTACGGCTATGCCTTCGTCATCGTGTTGATGATCGCCGCCACCTGGCTCAGCCGCGGCAACCCGGCGCGGATGCTGCTGTACTTCGCACTGTGCGGCATCGGTGCGTTGCTGGTGGGCATGTCCACCACCGGCAAGACCAGCATCGTCGCCTTCATCAGCGTGGGCCTGTTCTGCAGCACGATGTGGCCGTGCATCTTCGCGCTGGCGATCACCGGGCTGGGCCGCCACACCAACCAGGGCAGCAGCCTGTTGATCATGATGATCATGGGCGGCGGGCTGGTGAGCTGGGCGCAGGGCGCACTGGCCGATGCGGTGGGCGTGCATATGAGCTTCTGGGTGGGCGTGGCCTGCTTTGCTTATCTCGCGTTCTATGCGTTGCGTGCCATCACTCTGCTGCGCAAGCAGGGCATCGACCTGGATCAACTGGCAGCGGGTGGGCACTGAGGGCAACACGGCGTTGCCGGCATCGCAACGCCGGCTTCACCCGCGTGGCGCGAGAATGAGAGTCCCGCACACGGAGCGTCCCGTCATGATCGACCTGTACTACTGGCCCACCCCGAACGGGCACAAGATCACCCTGTTCCTCGAGGAAGCCGGGTTGGGCTACGCCATCAAGCCGGTGGACATCGGCAAGGGCGCGCAGTTCGAGCCGGCGTACCTGGCGATCTCCCCCAACAACAAGATGCCGGCGCTCGTCGACCACGCGCCCGCCGATGGCGGCGCGCCGATCAGCGTGTTCGAATCCGGCGCGATCCTGCGCTACCTGTCCGACAAGACCGGGCGTTTCACCGGCGTGGCCGCTGGCGCCGATGCGCAGGCCGCGCTGCGCCAGCGCATCGTGGTCGACGAATGGCTGTTCTGGCAGATGGCGGGATTGGGGCCGATGATGGGCCAGTACGGCCATTTCCACGTGTATGCGCCGGAAGTGGTGCCCTACGCGCGCGAGCGCTACCGCAAGGAAGCCGAACGCCTGCTGGGCGTGCTCGACCGCCGGCTGCAAGGCCGTGCCTTCATCGCCGGCGACGACTACAGCATCGCCGACATGGCCTGCTACCCGTGGCTGAACGCCTACACGTCCGCACCGCTCGACCTGTCGCCGTTCGCCAACCTGCGCCGCTGGCAGGCGGATATCGCCGCACGCCCGGCCACCCAGCGCGCGTATGCGCTGGCACAGCAGGTGAATCCGAATGCCGGCAAGCCGATGACCGACGCGGAAAAGAAGATCCTGTTCGGACAGGGCGCGCGCTGAAAGCGAAAAGGGGACGGAGGGAATTAAGTACCTTAATTCCCTCCGTCCCCTTTTCGCACCTTTTCGCCACTTACATCTGCGGCTTGATCGCGAACTCCTGCGGCGGCTCGGCACCCAGCAGATTCTTCACGAAGTAGTCCCAACGCCGACGCATCACGTAGTTGCTGTCCGCACCGTAGCCGTGGCGCGCGTGCGGCAGCAGCAGCAGGTCGAAGTCCTTGTTGGCCTTGATCAACGCATCCACCACCAGCAAGGTGGTTTGCGGCGGCACGTTGTCGTCCATCATGCCGTGCAGCAGGAACAACTTACCTTTCAGGTTCCTGGCAATGGCGGCATTGTCCTGCCCGCTGTAATTGGTCTTGCCGTCGGGCTTGGTCTCCATCAGGCCGTGGTAACGCTCGCCCCAGTCGTCTTCATACGACAGGTTGTCGTGGTTGCCGGATTCGGCAATGCCCACCTTGTACACGTCGGGATAAGTGAACATCGCGGTGGCGGTGGCATTGCCGCCGCCCGAATGCCCCCACATGCCGGCGCGGCTGGTGTCGATCCACGAATATCGCTCACCCAGCTGCTTCAGTGCCGCCACCTGGTCGGGCAGGGTGTTGTCGATCATGTTGCCGTAATAGGCGTCCTGGAACGCCTTGCTGCGCAGCGGCGTGCCCATGCCATCCACCGCAATCACGATGAAACCCAATTCCGCCAGGGCCTGATGGTCGCCATGCGCGGGCGCGAAGCTGCGGGTACGAATGGAGCCGACCTGCGGGCCGGGATAGATGTAGGTGATGATCGGGTACTTCTTGCCGGCATCGAAATTCGACGGCTTGAACAACTGGCCGTAGATGTCGGTCTTGCCGTCGCGGCCCTTCACCGTGAACGACTCCGGCGCCACCCAGCCGCTCGCCTTCAGGCGCGTGAGGTCGGCCTGCGCCAGCGCTTTCACCTGCTTGCCATCACCATCGCGCACCACCGCTACCGGCGCGGTGTCGATTCTCGAATACACGTCGACGAAGTACTTGCCATCCTTCGACGAGGTGATGACGTGGTTGGCGTCTTCCGGCGTCAACAACTGCACCGCGCCGCCATCCAGCCCGACCTTGTAGTAATGCACGAAGTAGGGGTCGCCCGGCTCGCGGCCCACGCCGCTGAACCACAGTGTGCGCGTGGCCGGATCCAGATGTCCGATCTTGGTGGCATTCCAGTCACCGGCAGTGAGCTGGCGCTTTTCCTTGCCGGTGGCCAGATCGTGCAGATACAAGTGGCCCCAATTGGTCTTCTGGCTGAACCACAAGAATTCGTTGCTCTCCGGCAGGTAACGCCAGGCCACCGCGCTCAGCGTGGGCGCGCTTTGATATTGGGTGGCCACGGTTTCGGTGTAGACGTCGCGCACCTTGCCGGTGACGGCGTCGGCCACCCGCAAGGTGGCGGATTTGTGGCCGCGATCGGTGCTGACGAAGGCCAGGGTCTTGCCGTCCTTCGCCCATTGCACGTCTTCCCAGCCCTCGGCGCAGACCACGTCGTCGGCGCAGGTGGAGCGGTGCTGATCCGGTGGCATCTGCAGACGCACCACCTGTGGCTTGCCGCTGGAAACATCAATGATCACCCGCTCGATCATGGTCACGTCCTTGTCGCCCACGAACGGGTACTTCCATTGTTCGACCTTGGGCGCACCGACATTGGTACCGACCAGGGTCATGGTGCTGGTCTTGCGCTGGTCCTGCTGGAAGGTGGCGATTTTCTGGCCATCCGGCGACCACACCAGCACCGGCTCGTCCGAGTGCTGCCAGCCGGCATTGCTGGTGGCATAGCCGAAATCGGGCTGGGCATCGAAGGTGAGCTGGCTTTCCTTGCCGCTGGCCAGATCGCGCAGCCACAGATTGCCGGCCCGGATGAAGGCGGCACGCTTGCCGTCGGGCGTGGCCACCGCCGGCTCGTCGCCGGATTTGGCCTGCGCCAGGACCGTGCAGCCCGCCGCATCGCAGCGGTAGGCTTCACCACCGACGACATTGGTCACCTTCAAGGCGCCATCGACATTGCGCGCGATGCCCAGCGGCGGCAGCTTGTCGGCCAGCACCGGGCGACCCTTGCCGCCATTGGCCAGGTTGATCGCATCGGCCAGTGCCTGCGTCTTGAACGCCGGTTCGGTCTTGCCCGTCCCGGGTGCAAACCGCAGGATCTGGAGCTTGCCGCCGCTGCTTTCGCGATAGACCAGGCTGCCGTCGTCCAGCCAGCCGGGGGCGCTGACCAGGTGGTCCACCAACGGGGCCGTGCGGTCGCCCAGCATGCGGGTGGCACGCTCGTAATCGGCACGCGTCACCTGCGCGGCCTGCGCCTGCGTCGTTCCGGCCATGACCCCGCTCACCAGCAGTGCACCCAGCAGCACATGTTTCGCATCCATCCTGATCCTCGCCGATTTCGCCCGCAGGCACCCGCCGATGCTAGCGCGCCTGTTGCCCGCCTGCCCCTGCCGATCGTCGGGGTCGGTCGTGTGGCGCGCTATCATGCGTGCCGTGATGGCTTCGCTTCCCCTGTCCCTCCCGCTTCCCGCCAGCCGCTTGCGCATCGCGTATCGCGACGCGGCGCCGGAGCATGCGCTGGCAGCAGCGGGCACCCTTGCGGTGTTCGGCTTCGGCAGCGCGCTTGCCACCACACACCCGGATCCACGCTATCTGCACGTTGCGTTGCCGGCATCGGGCCGGGCCCCGCTGGAATGCTGGCAGGTGGATGCCGATGTCCGACATGGCCGCACCGACGGCATCGCCCATAGCCAGGGTGGCGGGCTGGCGTTCGGCGCGCTGGAAGTCGCCGACACCGGCGATATCGAACACGCCGCCGCCACGGCATATGCCCGCCTGCGCGACTGGCTGGTACACAGCGACCATCCCCACCCGCTGCGGATCTGGAATTATCTGGATGCCATTACCGAGGGCGCAGGCGATGCCGAACGCTATCGCCGTTTCTGCGTGGGGCGGGCCCGGGGCATCGGTCGCGCACTGGCCCCCGGTGAATTGCCGGCGGCGACGGCCATCGGCCACCCCCAGCCAACCGGCCGCTTCCAGCTGTATTGGCTGGCCGCGCAACAGGCCGGCACACCACTGGAAAACCCGCGTCAGCTCCAGGCATGGCGCTATCCGCGCCAGTACGGCCCGCAGCCACCCGGGTTTGCCCGCGCCCTGCTGCCGGCCTCGCCGCAAATGCCGCTGCTGCTGTCCGGCACCGCCGCCGTGGTGGGCCATGCCTCCCAGCATGAAGCACATCTGGATGCCCAGCTCGACGAAGTGCTGGCCAATCTGGACAGCTTGATCGCCACTGCCCGCACGCATCGCCCGGATCTGGCCCGCACACCGGACGCAAGCACCCGGTTGAAAGTGTATGTCCGCGATGCCGATGCCCTGCCGCAGGTGGACACCCTGCTGGGTCAACGTCTGCCGGGCATCCCCCGTATCGTGCTGCAAGGCCATGTCTGCCGGCGTGAATTGCTGGTCGAAATCGACGGCTGTCACGGCTGATTCTTGTTCCGCATTTGCTGCGAAGCACCAACGTCCGGGCGTGACCGGTTTCCGCCTTTTTCGGCTTGAGCTTTGCCCTGCCTGCAGGCAAACTCGCGCCGTCAGGGGGAATATCTGACTAACGCAACAACGGTCGAACACCGGACACGGCGGCCGATGTCTTCTTTTTTGCTCTTGCAAGATGCACTTCTAAGGACACCATCCAGATGAACACCAAGCTTCTGCTCCTCGCGGCAGGGCTCGCATTCGCCGGCACCGCGCTGGCAGGCGACCCCGCACCGCAATCCACGCCCTCCGGTTCGTCCCTCAAGGTGGGCTTCGACAAGGCCACCGGCAAGCTGCGCCCGCTGACGGCAGAAGAAAGCGCGGCGCTGGATGCCAAGGCCGCCCAGCAGGCCGGCGACAACACCAGCTTGCGCGCCACGCACGGCATCCTTGCCGCCAAGACTCCGCTTGCGGGCCGCCGCCCGGCAAATGCAAGGGAAGCGCTGGCCACCGAACAGGTCATCAATGGCTTCACGGTGATCCAGGCCCCCGAGGACAGCATGAGCGAAATGACCCTGCAGAAGAATGCCGACGGCAGTTTCACCATCCTTGAAAACGGCGAAGCCATCAGCAAGAAGACCCCGGAGGCCGGCAATGAATAAGACTCTCCTGGCGCTTGCCACCGCAACGCTGCTGACCGCCGGCTCGGCCAGTGCCGCCGACCTGGTGCTGCTGAACCGCGACGCCCCGGGTGTTGGCCTGAACAGCACCGTCCCCGCCACCCCGGTGGGTGGCAACCCCGGCACCACCCGCGGCGCGCAAGCCACCTTCGTGTACGAGTTCGCCATGAAGATGTGGGGTTCGGTGCTGGAGAGCAAGGTACCGATCAAGGTGGCCGCCTCGTTCGCGCCGCTGACCTGCACCTCCACCTCTGGCGTGCTGGGCTCGGCGGGTACCTATTGGCTGATCCGCCTCAGCGACGGAACGCGCACCCGCTACTACGGCTCCGCGCTGGCGGATTCCCTGATCGGGTATGACCTGGTTCCGGATCCGGTCAATCCCGAAGATATTTCCTCCCGCTTCAATGGCATCCTGGGCGATCCCGGCTGCCTGGATGGTTCGGGCTGGTACTTCGGCATCGACGGCAAAACCCCGGTCGGCAAGATCAATTTCCTGAACGTGGTGATGCATGAAATCGCCCACGGTTTGGGCGCACAGGGCTTCATCAACAAGACCAGCGGTGCATTGCTGGGCGGCTATTCCGATGCGTACACCAAGTACGCTTACGACAACGAGCTGAACAAGAGCTTCGAGGATGCCGGCATGACCGACGCGATGCGCGCTACGGCCATGAAGACGCCGGGTCGCACCGTGTGGACGGGATCGAAGGTCAATGCGGCGGCCAACGTCATCCTGGACGGCAATTTCCATGAAAGCGTGCTGCGCGCCACTGCACCGGCGGCCGTGGTGGGCAATTACGGCTTCTACGGTGCCGCGTTCGGCCCGGCCGCGTCCTCGGCGAACTTCAACGGCCAGTGGGTGGTCGCACTGGATGCCGCCGATGGCGCCGGCCCGCTGACCACCGACGGCTGCTCACCCCTCACCAATGCCGCCGCCGTGGCCGGCAAGATCGCCATCATCGACCGTGGCACCTGCGGTTTCGCGGTGAAGGTGAAGAACGCGCAGAGCGCCGGCGCCATTGCCGTGGTCATCGCCAATTCCAGCACCGGCACCTGGGGCTCGATGGGTGGTGCCGATCCCACCATCACCATCCCCTCGATCATCGTGCAGTACGCCGACGGCGTGAAGTTCAAGACCAATGCCCCGATCACCGGCGGCATGACCGACCTGCCCGCCACCAAGGCCGGCATGGACAGCGCCGGCCGCACCCGTCTGTACTCGCCGTGGGTGGTGGCCACCGGTTCCACCTTCTCGCACTTCGACACCACCTTGCACCCCAACGCACTGATGGAGCCGTTCGACTCTCCTGACGTGCAGGCGCAGTACAACGTCGATCTGACCCCGGCGCTGTTTGCCGACATCGGCTGGGTGCTGCACCAAGGCGGTTCTTCCTTTGCCAATTGCGATACCGGCACGGCCGCCAGCGATGCTTACGGCATCGTGATCGGCTCCAACATGTCGGCCACCAACGAAGCGTGCAAGAGCGTCAACACCTTGCGCAACCAGTACGTGGCCTGCATGTACAAGTACCGTGACGGGTTGCTGGCCGATGGCTTGATCGACCAGCAGCAGGCGTTGAAGTTGAACACCTGCATCAAGCGTCAGTCCGACCAGTACCGGCGCTGAGCGCGCGTTCCTGCAACACATCTGCCGGCGCCTTCGGGCGCCGGTTTTTTTTCGGCTGCGCGCCGCCGCACATTGCCACCATGAGGCATTTCCCGCCTATCCTTGTCTTTCCACCGCCACGGGATTTACGCACATGGGCATCATCAGTCTGCTTTGGGGTGTCATCGCGCTGCTGTGGCTGTTGCTGGCCTTCATCCCGCTGCTGGGCTGGGGCAACTGGTTCATGATCCCGTTCGCGGTGGTGGGCGCCATCCTGGCCGCCGTTGGCATCGCCTTCACCGCCCCCGGCAACCGCGGCCGCGCCAAGGCAGGCCTGGTGCTGAACCTGCTGGCCATCGCGCTGGGTGCATTCCGGCTGGTGATGGGCGGCGGCGTGGTTTGATCCTGCCGCGCGCGGCGTAAAATGCGCGCATGAACACCCTTGCCCGGCAATTCCCCGTGCGTCCGCGGCGCATGCGCCGCGACGACTTCTCGCGCCGGATGATGCGCGAAACCGTCCTCACCGCCAACGACCTGATCTACCCGGTCTTCGTGCATGAAGAACAAGGCCGCGCGCCGGTCGGCGCGATGCCGGGGGTGGAGCGCCTGTCGATCGACGAACTGCTGCGGGTGGGCGAGCAGGCGCTGGAACTCGGCGTGCCGGTGCTGGATCTGTTCGGCGTGCCCGATCCGTCCGCCAAGACCGCCGACGGCCGCATCGCCTGGGACGAGAACGGCATCATCCCGCGTGCGATCCGCGCGCTGAAATCGCGCTTCCCCGAACTCGGCGTGATGAGCGACCAAGCGCTGGACCCGTACACCACCCACGGCCAGGACGGGCTGATCGACGACAGCGGCTACATCCTCAACGACGAAACCATCGAAGCGCTGGTCAAGCAGTCGCTGGCGCACGCCGCCGCCGGCGCGGACGTGCTCTCGCCTTCGGACATGATGGACGGCCGCATCGGCGCGATCCGCAACGCGCTGGAAGCGGGCGGTTTCATCCACACCCGCATCATGGCCTACAGCGCCAAGTACGCCAGCAGCTTCTACGGCCCGTTCCGCAGCGCGGTGGGCAGCGCCGGCAACCTCGGCAAGGGCAACAAGTACACCTACCAAATGGATCCGGCCAATTCCGACGAGGCGCTGCACGAGGTCGCGCTGGACCTGGTCGAAGGCGCCGACATGGTGATGGTCAAGCCGGGCCTGCCGTATCTGGACGTGCTGTACCGGGTGAAGCAGCAGTTCAAGCGCCCGACCTACGCTTATCAGGTCAGCGGCGAGTACGCGATGATCAAGGCCGCCGCGGCCAACGGCTGGATCGACGAGAAGATGGTGGCGATGGAAGCGCTGACCGCGTTCAAGCGCGCCGGCGCCGACGGCGTGTTGACCTATTTCGCGCTGGATGCGGCAAGCTGGTTGAAAGCCTGACCCGGCAAGGGAGGAACACATGCAACGCTATGCCGTCTTCGGATCACCCATCAATCACTCGCAGTCGCCGCGCATCCATGCCGCGTTCGCGAAGCAGTGCGGCATCGCGATGGACTACGTCGCCATCGAGGCCGGCCACGCCGACTTCGCCGCGAAACTCGCCGCCAGCGGCGTGGCCGGCGCCAACGTCACCCTGCCGCTGAAAGAAGACGCCTTCGCCCTGTGCGCCGGCAACGTCAGTGCGCGTGCGCAGCGGGCTGGCGCGGTGAACACCCTGCTGCGCGCGGGCAATGGCTGGCGCGGCGACAACACCGACGGGCTGGGGTTGGTGCGCGACCTCACCGAGCGTCACGGCCTGGATCTGCGCCAGCGCCGGGTGCTGCTGCTGGGTGCCGGCGGCGGCGCGCGCGGCGTGGCCCCGGCCCTGCTGGATGCCGGCATCCACTCGCTGTACGTGGCCAACCGCACGCTGGCGCGCGCCGAGGCGCTGGCGGATGCGCTGGGCGAACCCGGCCGCGTGCATCCGCGCAGCCTTGACGATCTTGCCCGGCTGGGCGAATTCGACCTGCTCATCAATGCCACTTCCGCCAGCCGTGGCGGCAGCCTGCCAGCGTTGCCGATGGCGCTGGCCGGCCCGCGCAGCGCGGCGGTGGACCTGAGCTACGGCGAAGCGGCCGTGCCCTTCCTCGCCTGGGCCCGCGCCGCCGGCTGCCAGCAGGCGCTGGACGGGCTGGGCATGCTGGTGGAACAGGCGGCGGAGAGCTTCCTGCTCTGGCACGGCGTGCGCCCGGAAACCGACGCGGTGTACGCCGCGCTGTGCGCCCGCAACGATGCGCTGGTGACCGCGGACTAGGCTAGACCGGGACGTTGCCCGTCAGGTATTCGTCCTTCAGCCGCACGTAGTGGCCGGCGCTGTAATACAGCGCCTCGATCTGGGCATCGGTGAGCATCCGCGCCTTTTTCGCCGGGTTGCCCAGCCACAGTTCGCCCTCGCCCACCACCTTGCCCGGCGGCACCAGTGCGCCGGCGCCGATGAAGGCGTGCTTCTTCACCACTGCGCCGTCCAGCACCACCGCGCCCATCCCGATCAGCACCGCATCTTCGATCGTGCAGGCGTGGATGATCGCTTTGTGGCCGATCGTCACGTCGCTGCCGATCACGGTGGCGAAGCCGCCCAGCTTGGCGTGCGGGCCGTCGTGGCTGACGTGGATGACGCTGCCGTCCTGGATATTGGTGCGGTCGCCGATGCGGATGAAGTTGACGTCGCCACGCACCACGGTGAACGGCCAGACCGAGACGTCTTCGCCCAGCACCACGTCGCCGATCACGCTGGCGGCAGGGTCGATGTAGGCGCGCGCGCCGAGGGTGGGGCTGATGCCGCGATAGGGTCGGATAGTCATGACTGGATTCTAGCGCCGACGCGACTACACTGCCCCGTATGGACACGACCAACACCCCGCTGCACGACCTCCAGCCCACCCTCGAACGACTGCGTACCGCCTGGCAGGCGCGCAAGCCCGACTACGCCCAGCGCCACGACGACCTGTCCCGCCTGCGTGCCAATCTCAAGCGCCGGCTCGACGAAATGGCGCGCACGATCGCCGCCGATTTCGGCCACCGCTCGCTGGACGAAAGCCGCATCGCCGACGGCATGACCGCGCTCAACGAAATCGACCACCTGCTGAAACACCTGCGTGGCTGGATGAGGCCGCGCCGGATCGGCGTGGGCTGGCGCTTCCTGCCGGCGCGCGCGCAGGTGCGGCCGATGCCGCTGGGCGTGGTCGGCGTGATCGCACCGTGGAACTACCCGGTCAACCTGGCGCTGATCCCGCTGGCCACCGCGATCGCCGCCGGCAACCACGTCTACCTGAAACCCTCCGAGCACACCCCGCGCACCGCCGAATTCCTGCGCAGCTTGCTGGCCGAGGTGTTCCCGGCCGACCGCGTGGCCGTCGCCACCGGCGGCGCGGAGCTCGGCGCGGCGTTCGCGGCGCTGCCGTTCGACCACCTGGTGTTCACCGGTTCCACCGCGGTGGGCCGCAAGGTGATGGCCGCCGCCGCGCCCAACCTGACCCCGCTGACGCTGGAACTGGGCGGCAAGTCGCCGGCGCTGGTCTGCGACGACTACCCCATCGACAAGGCCGCCGCCCGCATCGCCACCGGCAAGTGGTTCAACTGCGGCCAGACCTGCATCGCACCGGACTACGTGCTGGTGCCGGCCGGCCAGCGCGATGCTTTCGTCGCGGCGCTGAAGCGCGAAATGCGGGCGCGCTACGGCGATGATTTTTCCAACCGCGACGACTACACCCGCATCGTCAACGACGGCCAGTACGCGCGTCTTTCCGGCTATCTGGACGATGCAAAATCACGCGATCTCGACATCGTCACCCTCGTTGGCAGCGCCGATTCCGCGCAGCGCCTGCTGCCACCCATCGTGGTGCTGGATCCGGGCGACGATGCCCGCATCATGCAGGACGAAATCTTCGGCCCGCTGCTGCCGGTGAAGAGCTACCGCACGCTGGACGAGGCGATCGCCTACATCAATGCGCACGAACGCCCGCTGGCGCTGTATCCGTTCAGCCATGACCGCGGCGCGATCGAGAAGATCCTGCACGCAACCCTGGCCGGCGGCGTTTCGGTCAACGACACCCTGTTCCACTTCGCCGTCCCCACCCTGCCGTTCGGCGGTGTCGGCACCAGCGGCATGGGTGCCTACCACAGCCGCGCCGGCTTCGATGCGATGAGCAAGCTGCTGCCGGTGCTGTGGCAGGCCCGCCGCACCGGCGGCGACCTGCTCAAGCCGCCGTATTCGAAGGCGAAGTGGCTGATCGATCTGATCGTGCGCTGAGGGTGGTGGCTCAATCCATCGACAGCGACAGCCCCTGCGCGCGCTTGACCGTGCGCAGCACGAAACTGGAATTGACGTCGTCCACCTCCGCCTGCGCCAGCAGCTTGTCCAGCAGGAAGCGCGAGAAGTGTTCGAGGTTGCGCACCACCACCTGCAGCAGATAGTCCATGTCGCCGGTCAGCGCGTGGCAGGCCACCACTTCCGGCCAGGTGTTGACCTGGCGGGCGAAGCTGTCGATGCGCTCGGCGTCGTGGCTCTTCAGTTGCACCCGCACGAACGCCTGCAGGCCCAGACCCAGCCGCTCGGGATCGACCTCGGCGCGGTAGCCGACGATCACCCCTTCGCGCTCCAACCGCTGCACCCGGCGCAGGCAGGCCGAGGCCGACAGGTGCACGCGTTCGGCCAGCTCGGCATTGGTCTGGCGGCCCGCCTGCTGCAGTTCGGCGAGCAGGGTCAGGTCGGTGCGGTCGAGGGTGATTTCGGCCATTTGTTCCGCATCCAATCGTATTGACGCCGAAATATTGCGCCATCAGCCGAACACTTTGCAATTTTGCAGACATCTTGCGCGATGTTGCATCTACCCTTTGCGGATACCCACTTCCCACGCCGCCATGTCCGCCCAGCCGCAGCCGCGCCGCCTTGAAAGCATCCAGACCGACCGCGGCTCGGTGCCGGTGTATGCCACCGGCACGGTGGAGCAGCCGTGGGACAGCTACAGCGCCGACGACCACGCAGTCTGGCAGCGGCTGTACGCGCGCCAGCAGGCGCTGCTGCCCGGCCGCGCCTGCGACGCTTTCCTGCAAGCGCAGGCGCGGATGCGGATGTCGCCGACGCAGATTCCGAAGTTCTCCGAGCTCAACGACATCCTCGCCGCCGCCACCGGCTGGCAGATCGTGGCGGTGGAAGGGCTGCTGCCCGAACTCGACTTCTTCACCCATCTCGCCAACCGCCGCTTCCCGGTGAGCTGGTGGATCCGCCGCCTGGATCAGATCGACTACATCGAAGAGCCCGACCTGTTCCACGACCTGTTCGGCCACGTGCCGCTGCTGATGGAACCGATGTTCGCCGACTATCTGCAAGCCTACGGCGAGGGCGGGGTGAAGGCGCACGGCTTCGGCCCCGAGGCGCTGATGCAGTTGGCGCGGCTGTACTGGTACACGGTGGAATTCGGCCTGATCCGGCAACCGGACGGACTGCGCATCTACGGCGCCGGCATCGTCAGCTCGAAGGGCGAATCGATCCACTGCCTGGAGTCGGCGTCGCCGAACCGGATCGGCTTCGACCTCGAGCGCGTCATGCGCACCCGCTACCGCATCGACAGCTACCAGAAGACCTATTTCGTCATCGACAGCTTCGAGCAGCTGATCGACGCCACCCGCCCCGACTTCGCGCCGCTCTATACGCGTCTGGCGGGGCAGGCCGAGCACGCGCCGGAAGCGGTGCTGGCTTCGGACCGGATCCTGCACGCCGGCACCCAGGCCGACTGACGGCCCCCGGCCCCGCCGCAAGCTGGGCGGGCGCCTGCGTCCTGGGCGACAATGACGGCCTCGTCCCTGCACAAGGCCGCGCCCGTGACGCAAGCCCACATTTCCCTCACCCGTTTCCTGATCGAAGAACAGCGCGCCGGCCGCGTCAACGCGGAGCTGCGCCTGCTGGTGGAAGTGGTGGCGCGCGCCTGCAAGCGCATTTCCATCGCGGTGGCCAAGGGCGCGCTGGGCGGCGTGCTGGGGGAAGCCGGCGAGGGCGAAGCCAGCATCAACGTGCAGGGCGAGGCACAGAAGAAGCTCGACGTGATCGCCAACGACGTGCTGCTGGAAGCCAATGCCTGGGGCGGCCACCTGGCCGGCCTTGCCTCCGAGGAGATGGATCACAGCATGCCGATCCCGGACGTGTATCCGCGCGGCAACTACCTGCTGCTGTTCGACCCGCTGGACGGCAGCTCCAACATCGACGTCAACGTCTCGGTGGGCACCATCTTCTCGGTGCTGCGCTGCCCGGAAGGCGTGACCACGCCCGCCGATGAAGACTATCTGCAACCGGGCACCGCGCAGGTCGCGGCCGGCTACTGCGTGTACGGCCCGCAGACCACGCTGGTACTGACCGTCGGCCACGGCACCCATGCCTTCACCCTCGACCGCGAGGTCGGCAGCTTCATCCTGACCACCCGCGGCATGCGCATCCCGGAGGAGACCAAGGAATTCGCGGTCAACGCCTCCAACCAGCGTTTCTGGGAAGCGCCGATGCAGCGCTACGTCGGCGACCTGCTGGCCGGCAAGGACGGCCCGCGCGGCAAGGACTTCAACATGCGCTGGATCGCCTCGATGGTGGCCGACGTGCACCGCATCCTCACCCGCGGCGGCATCTTCAGCTATCCGCTGGACAGCAAGTGCGCGGCCAAGGGCGGCAAGCTGCGACTGATGTACGAAGCCAACCCGATGAGTTTCCTGGTCGAGCAGGCCGGCGGCGCCGCCAGCACCGGCCGGGCGCGCATGCTGGAAGTGCAGCCCACCGGCCTGCACATGCGGGTGCCGGTGTTCCTGGGCTCGAAGATGGAAGTGGCGGCAGCGGTGGCGTACCACGACGCCCATGACGCCGCATCCGCCTGAACATCACCGCAGCGGACATGACGGCATGGTCATTGCGCAAGGACGCGCCCTGCGTTCGCCATTTCGCACCCTGATGCGGCAAGCCTGCCCCGGTGGGGCAGAATGCGGCCATGCATCTTGATCACCACATCTGGTCTCAACTTGCCTTCGGCCTGATCCTGATCGGCGGGTTGTACCTGTTCATCAGCGAAAAACTGCGCGTCGATGTCACCGCCATGCTGATCCTGGCGGCGCTGGTACTCGCTGGCATTCTCGACGAGAAGCAGGCCCTGTCGGGTTTCTCCAGCGAACCGGCGATCATCGTGGCATCGGTGTTCGTGATCTCCGGCGCGCTGGGTGCCACCGGCATCAGCGAAAAACTGGGCAGCTGGATCGAGCGCATTTCCGGCGATGCCGAGTGGCGCACGATCGCGGTGGTCATGCCGCTGGTGGCGCTGCTTTCGGCCTTCACCCACCATGTGATGGTGACCGCGATGATGCTGCCGCTGCTGTTGCGGCACGCCCGTACCCGCCAGCTGCCGGCGTCCCGGCTGTTGATGCCGATGGCCCTGGCGGCGTCCATGGGCACCACCTTGACCCTGATCAGCGCACCGTCGTTCCTGCTGGCCAACGACATGCTGCAACGGTCCGGCAACGAAGCGCTGGGGATTTTTTCGATCACCCCCATCGGCGTTGCACTGGTGCTGATGAGTACCGCCTACATGCTGCTGACCCGCTGGTTGCTGCCCAAGCGCAGCGGTGAAAGCCGGGATGACGATTACCTGCGGCTGGATCGCTATCGCACCGAGCTGGTGGTGGTGAAGGAAGGCCGCTGGTGCACCCGGCCGCTCCATGAATTGCAAAAGGCGTTGGGTGAGCGCTTTCGCCTGCTGGGCTGGTTGCGCGACGGCGTGCCGCGCGCCGACCTGGGCAGCAACAGCCCGCTGCTGGCCGGTGACATCCTGCTGGTGGAAGCCGCCGCCGACGAGTTGTTGTCCTTGCACGACGACGCCGGCCTGGACTTGAACGCCATTACCCGCTTCGGTGCATTGGCGACCGGCGATGGCAAGCCGCAACTGGTGCAGGCGGTGGTGGCGCCGGGTTCGGAATTCATCGGTCGCAGCATCCGCGAGCTGGATTTCGCCCGCCAGTTCCACACCGTGATCGCCGGCCTGTGGCGGCGGGGTGAACAACCGGCGGATCGCCTCTCCGATGCCCGCCTGCGCGAAGGCGACCTGCTGGTGTTGTGGGGGCAGTCCAGCCGCTTCGCCGAATTGGCCGCCCACCACGGTTTCCTGCTGCTGGTTCCGTTTGCCGGCGAAGCCAAGCGCCGCCTGCGCGCACCGTTGGCACTCATCATCCTCGGCACCACCATTCTGGCCGCCGCCACCGAATGGCTGCCGCCGCAGCTGGCTTTCCTGTTCGGTGCCGTGGCCATGGTGGTGACCCGCTGCGTCGACGTGGAGCAGGCTTACCGCAGCATCGACATGCGGATTTTCGTGATGATCGCCGGCGTGATCCCGCTGGGGATCGCGATGGAAGCAACCGGCACTGCCGCGCTGCTGGCCCGGGGCCTGGCGCTTCTGATCGCGCATTGGCCACCGCTGGCCATCCTGCTGGTGGTGTTCTCGCTGGCGGCACTGCTGACCCAGATCATGAGCGACGCCGCCACCACGGCCTTGCTGGGCCCCGTCGCCATCGCCACCGCACAGGTGCTGGGCCTGCCTGCCACCCCCTTCGTGGTCTGCACCGCACTGGGTGCGGTGGTGGCCTTCCTGACCCCGATCGGTCACCATGGCAGCCTGCTGATACTCAAGCCCGGGCAGTATCGGTTCGTCGATTTTCTGCGGATCGGCCTGCCGCTGACGGTGGTGATCGCCTTCGTCAGCGCCTGGCTGTCACGTTGGTTGTGGATGGGGGGGCCATTGTTGCCCTTCGCCTGACACGGCAGGAGAGCACTCTGGAAAGTTTGCTGCAGGTCTGGGACGGGGTTTGGACCCTTCCGCATATCCGGAGCTGGCTGACGGCTGGCTGGGTGCTGTATCTGCTGGGGTTGGGGGGCTGGATCGTGCTGCAAAAGCGCGAACCGGTGGCGTCCTTGAGCTGGCTGCTCAGCCTTGCTGCCTTGCCTTATCTCGGCTTCTTCATCTATTACGTGCTGGGCCCGCAGCGCCTGGTGCGCCAGCGTGCCCGGCGCCGCCGGCGAGGGGCAACCCTGCCACCGGACACGCAGGCAACCACCGGGGAAACCCAGGAGCTGCGCACGCTGGCGCATGCCACCTCGGGCCTGGCCCCCTCCACCCTTCACGCCGTGCAATTGCTGGTGGATGGCGAACAGAAATACCCCGCGCTGCTGGACGCCATCGCCCAGGCCCGTCACCACATCCACCTGTCCTATTACATTTTCGAACCCGACCAGACCGGCTGCAGCCTGCGCGATGCGCTGATCGAGCGGGCCCGGGCGGGCGTGGTGGTACGTCTGCTGGTGGACTCGGTCGGTTCCAAGCGCGCCGGCCGCGACTTTTTCACGCCTTTGCTGCAAGCCGGTGGGGAAGTCGCATGGTTCCATCCCGCACGCCTGTGGTTGCCTTGGCGACGGCCGTGGGTGAACCTGCGAACCCATCGCAAACTGGTCATTCTCGACGGCCGGGTCGGCTTCATCGGCGGCATCAACATCACCGACGAAGAAGACCTGCGGTTGCGCGCCGATGCCTATCGCGACCTGCATCTGCGCATCGACGGTGATGCAGTGCGTTCGTTGCAGGATGTTTTCATCGATGATTGGGCCTACGTCACCGGCAACCGCGCCTTCCTTGCCGAGCTGGCCTGCGCGATGCCCAAGCCCGCGCCCGGTCCGATCCGGGCGCAACTGCTGGCCTCCGGCCCGGATTCGCCCTGGGAGTCCATCCACCGCCTGCACGTCGGCGCCATCCACGCCGCCATCCACCGGGTGTGGCTGTGCACCCCGTATTTCGTGCCCGGCGAAGCCGCGATGATGGCCCTGACCTCGGCCGCACTCGGCGGTCTGGACGTGCGCCTGCTGGTTCCGCGCATGAGCGACAGCCGGCTGGTGACCTGGTGCGTGCGCTCCTATTTCGATGACCTGCTGGCCGCCGGCGTGAAGGTATACGAATACGGCCCGCGCATGCTGCACAGCAAGGCCTTGCTGGTGGACGATCACCTGTGCATCGTGGGCAGCGCCAATTTCGATCATCGCAGCTTCCGCCTCAACTTTGAAGCATCGCTGCTGGTGGACGATGCCGGCATCGCCGGCACCTTGGCAGACCAGCTCGCCACCGAATTCCGGACCGCCGTGCCGGTGCGCCAGGATCGCCCACGCCCGCTCTGGCGTGTCCGCTTGCCGGAAGCCCTGGCGCGGCTGCTGGCACCACTGCTGTAAGCCCATCGGCTGGCGTTACACTGCGCGCAATCCGTCCCGGAGTTGCATGCATGCACTGGTTGTTCCTGCTCCTTGCCCTGGCAGCCATGGCGCTGGGCTTTTTGACGGCGTCGATGCCGCTCCTGCTGGGCTGCCTGCTGGCCGCGCTGGTGTTGTTCGTGCTGTGGATCCTGGGCCTGTACCAGGCCCGCGTTGCCGGCAGCGGACGCGACACCAGCATGATGATCGACCCGGCCGAATTGCGCCGTCTGCGCGACCAGGTCCAGGCACGCAAGACCGAGAGCAGCGACCTGCCGCCGCAATGACCGCACTCAGCGTCAACCTCAACAAGATCGCGGTGCTGCGCAATTCCCGTGGTGGTCGCCTGCCGGACATCCTGCAAGCCGGGGTGACCTGTCTGGACGCAGGCGCCCACGGCCTGACCGTGCATCCGCGTCCGGACGCACGCCATATCCGTCACGACGACGTCATCGTGCTGGGTCAGCTGTGCCGGCAACGCGGCGTGGAATTCAACATTGAAGGCAACCCGTTTGCACCCGCACGCACCGGCTATCCCGGCTTGCTGGCCTTGTGCGACGCGATGCGTCCGGCGCAGGTGACCCTGGTGCCCGATGGTGACGGCCAGCTGACGTCCGACCACGGGTTTGATTTCAACCGCGACGGCCCCGCCCTGCAGGCCTTGATTCCCGCGTTCAAGGCATTGGGCTGCCGGGTGTCGGTCTTCGTCGACGTCGGCGACCCCGCCGTCGGCCAAGCCGCCGCCGTCGGGGCAGACCGCGTGGAACTTTACACCGGCCCCTACGCCGAGGCGTTTGCCGCCGGCCAGCCCGCAACCGCACTGCGCAACGCCGCCGACACCGCCCGGCGCGCCCAGGCAGCGGGCCTTGGCGTGAACGCCGGCCACGATCTCGACCAGGCCAACCTGCCCGCCTTCCTGCGCACGGTTCCAGGCGTGCTGGAAGTCTCGATCGGCCACGCCTTGATCGGCGAAGCCTTGTACGCGGGGTTGGCCGCCACCGTGTCCGCCTATCGAAGGATCGTCGAGACGCACTGAGCGGCACTGGCACGATTGCCTGCTTGCCCGCGAAAAAAAACGCCGCCCGGAGGCGGCGTTTCGTCATCCACGACGTGCTCCGGAACCCGGAGCGGAAATCTATCTATCAGTTCTGGACGAACCCGATCTTGGCCATGTCCGCGTTCTTGGCGGCGGCCAGCACCTTGGCCAAAACCCCGTACTCGGCCTGGTCGTTGGTTTCGATCTGCAACTCCGGCTGGTTGCTCGGGTCGCGCGCCACTTCCTCGTTCATCCGCTTCTGCAGCCCGTTTACATCCGCCGGCGAATCATTCCAGAACACCGCGCCCGAGGCATCGATGCGCAAGCGAATGGGTTCAGGCGGCTCCTTCGGATTCTCCGGCGGCTTGTCGGTCTTCTGCGGCAGATCCACGTCCACCGGCACCGACTGGATCGGCATCGTCACCATGAAGATGATCAGCAGCACCAGCATCACGTCCACCAAAGGCGTGACGTTGATGTCCGCCATCGCACCCTGACTGGATTTGGTCGAAAAGGCCATCGTGCGTTCTCCTCAACCCTTCTTCGGCGGCGTAGTGATGAAGCCGACCTTGGCCATGCCCTGCTGCTGCGCGATCTTCACGATATCGCTCACCAGATGGTAGGCCGTGGTCTTGTCGCCGCGGATCTGCACCGGCGGTTGCGGGGTCTTCTGGGCTTCCACCGAGAGGCGACTTTCGATCGCCTGCTTGGTGGTGGGCTCGTCGTTCAGGAACAGCTCGCCGGCTTCCGTCACCGAAATCGTGATCGGCGGGACGACCTGCTTCTTTTCTTCCTTCTTGACGACCGTCGCTTCCGGCAGTTGCACCTTGACCTTGTGGTTCATCAATGGCGTGGTGATCATGAAGATGATCAACAGCACCAACATCACGTCCACCAGGGGCGTGACGTTGATTTCCGCCATCGGGGCGCCTTCTTCTTTGTTGCCAACACTCGCACCCATGGTCAGGGGTCTCCGTCAGGATCCGTTCGCTTCGATCAACGCTTGCCGGCCGCTTCGCCGACGCGCGAGCCGGTGGCGAAGAAGTCGTGCA
>JAGWUF010000100.1 GCA_028868545.1 Lysobacteraceae bacterium
TCAATGAAATGGTCAATGCCGCATTCCATGCGTTTGTGGCGGGGGTGCGGAGTGTGGTGAAGATGACCGTTCAGGTGGGGCAAAATGCGGCAGGAATATTCGTTCAACAGCTTCGCGTTATCTTTGGGCAAGCAGTGACGGCGATCAAATTTGCGCTGCAGCGGCTGGCGGCCATTCCTGCGGTTGCCGCGCACGTCGTTGCCCAGTTTCAGCGTGCCATTGCGGGCTGCATGTCAGTGGTCGAGTCCGCAGTGGCGCAGCTGCGCGATACCGCGCAGTCTGCGAAAGACGTGGCCAGGCAAATCGCCATTGGGCTTGCCGCCAATGCGCGTGGGATTGGCTGAGCACACATCGCCGCAGAACCCCTGCGTTGCTGCGGGGTTCTGCAATGCCTCGTGCTAGGTTTTAGTGCTGCTTGTTGGGTGAGCGCGTCACCAGCGACTTCAAGCCACGGCCGATGCGCGCCAGCAGCGAGGGGGACTCAGTGGCGGTGGATGCTGCGGGTTTGGCCGGCACGAAGCGCGGCGCGGTGGTGGTGGGCTGCGCTGCCGTGCTGGCGTCACTGCCCGCGGCCAGCGGCTGCCCACGCCGCCGGCGACGACGTTTGCGCTCGCCGCGTTCGCCTTCGGTCTGGGTGTCTTGTGGCTTGTCTTGTGGCTTGGGGGCGGCACGTTCCGCAGTGGGTGCCGCAGACGATGATGTGGTGGCCTCTGCGTGGGGCTTGCGTGGCGGGCGCGGCCCGCGACTGTCTGGCCCGCTGCTACGGCGTTCGCCGGGACGGCCACTGCCACCGCTGCGGCCACCACGGCCAGCAGGACCACCGCCGCGTTTGGCGTCTTCGGCGGCGCGGGCTTCGCGCACTTCCTTGAAGATTTCGCCAATGCTGTCGCCGTCGGTCTCGCCATCGGGATTGGCCGCAGGTTTGCTGCGCTCGGGCCGCGGCAGCGCGGTCAGCAAGGCTTGCGTGACGGGTTCGGAGGGGATTTTTTGTTCGATGTACGCCTCGATATCGGGCAGGCTCATCGCGTAGCGTTCGCAGGCAAAGCTAATCGCATCACCTTCTTCGCCCAAGCGCGCGGTGCGGCCGATGCGGTGCACATAGTCTTCGGCGTCGAACGGCAGGTCGTAGTTGTACACATATTTGATGCCGTCGATATGCAGGCCGCGTGCGGCCACGTCGGTGGCCACCAGAATTTCCAGTTGTCCGGCCTGGAATTTTTTCAGCAGCGATTCGCGCTTCTTCTGCGGCACATCACCGGACAGCACGCCAACGCGGTAGCCAGCCTTTTCCAGCGCGCGCGCCACGCGCTCGACAAACGCCTTGGTGTTGACGAACACCATGGTGCGTGCGCCTTCGCTGCGCGACAGCAGGCCCAGCAGCAGTGGCAGCTTCTCTTCGTCGGCCGGGTAATACAGCTTCTGGCGCACGCGGGCGGCGGTGATGTGCTCGGTTTCGACCACCAGCTTCTGCGGCTCGTTCATGTGTTCATAGGCCAGCTCCAGCACGCGGTGGCTGAGCGTGGCCGAGAACAGCAGGGTTTGGCGGGTGGTGCGCTCGGGCATGCGGCGCAGCAAAAAGCGGATGTCCTTGATGAAGCCAAGGTCGAACATGCGGTCGGCTTCGTCCAGCACGCACACTTCGCAGGCGTGCAGGCTGACCACCTTGTGCTGCTTGACGTAGTCGATCAGGCGGCCGGGGGTGGCAATGATCACGTCGGCACCGGCCTGCAGCAGCTCGCGCTGCTTGTCGTAATCCACCCCGCCATACACCAGCGCGAACTTCAGGCCCAGATCGGCGGCGAATTTCACCGCGTCCTTGTGGATCTGGATGGCCAGCTCGCGGGTCGGCGCCAGGATCAGCGCGCGCGGGTCCTCCGGCTTGCGGTCGGCCAGCGCCGGGCGGGTCAGCAGGCGGTTGATCACCGTGACCAGGAAGGCCAGGGTTTTACCGGTGCCGGTCTGGGCCTGCCCGGCCACGTCGCCGCCGGGTAGTGCCACCGGTAAAGTCATCGCTTGAATAGGCGTGCAGCGCGTGAAACCCGCGCCTTCCAACCCAGCCAGTAGGTCAGGGTGCAGTTCGAAAGTGGAAAAAGTGATGTCGGTCAGGGGTTTATCGGACACGGTGTCTGCCTCGGAAGGTGGCAGGCACACGGGTCCAGAACGCCGCGTTGCACTGTGCCACTTGCATGAATGGAGGGCAGCCACGCAGACTGCCGGGAGGACTCCGGGGCTGGTCGTTCCCGGCACGTTGCCTTGAAAAGCGCTTGAAAGTGCTCGAAAGAGCGCTTGAAAGTCAAGGTAAGTCCCCCAAGTTTATCACTCGCGCGTTGTTTCGTAGCGCTTTGCCTTTGGAGAGATCATGAGCAATACCGTTTTGCATGCCACCGACGCCGATTTCGACAGCCAAGTGCTGGCCTCCGACCAGCCGGTGCTGGTCGATTTCTGGGCTCCGTGGTGCGGGCCGTGCAAGATGATCGCACCCAGCCTGGATCAACTGGCCGTCGAGTACGCCGGCAAGGCCAGGATCGTCAAGGTGGATGTGGATCAGAACCAGCAGACCGCAATGAAGTACCACGTGCGCAGCATCCCGATGCTGCTGGTGTTCAAGAATGGCCAGGTGCAGAACACCCAGATTGGCGCGGTGGGCAAGGCCCAGCTGGCGCAGCTGATCGACAAGGCACTTTGATGTACCCCACCCGTCCCGATTGACCGGGGCGGGTTTGACGACACTTGCACGCCCCCCCGCAGGGGTGCTAGCGTTTAGCACGCTCCGGCGCTGAAAGCTTGCCCTTTGGGCCACTTCGGCGCGCCGCACCCCTTCTGATGTACTCCCCTTTGATCCCGCCCACGCATCGTGGGCGCTTGCAACGCAAGCGAGGTTTTTCCCTTGTCCGAACCCACCAACGACGCCCCCGGCGAAGTCGCCGAAAAGCGCGTGCGCAAACCCCGCGTGGCCAAAGCCCGCAGCCCCGAGCAGCCCGAAATCGCACTGCCACCCGCACCGGCTGCCGTCACTGCAACGCCGCCGCCAGCAGCCCCGGCCTCTGTACCTGCACCGCCAGCACCAGCGCCGGTTGCCAGCCCGGTGGCCGCAGCGCCTGCTACCGACGCCGAGCCACGGGATGTCGCGGGCACGCAAGGCCAGCAAGGTTCCGGCCAGTCCGGCCAGTCCGGCCAGTCCGGCCAGAGCCAATTCGCGCAGGGTGGCCAAGAGGGCGGCCAGCAGCATGACGGCGGCCCGCGCAATAACCGCCGTGAACGTTTCAAGAACCGCCGCGACCGCCAGCGTGAGCGCTATCGCGAGGGCGGTATGCCCGACGAGGGCGGCGGCAATGGCGAAGCCTTTGTGCCACGCGCAAATCCGCAGGTGCCGGAAGGCTTCCCCACCTACTCGCTGGGCGACCTCAAGCGCATGCCCGCGCACAAGCTGCTGGAAATTGCCGAGCAGCTGCAAATCAGCGAGGGCGTGGCCCGCGCGCGCAAACAGGACATCATCTTCGCGATCCTGAAGGTGCTGACCCGCCACGGCGAAGGCGTGCAGGCCGACGGCGTGCTGGAGATCCTGCCGGACGGCTTCGGCTTCCTGCGCGCGGCCGAGGCCAGCTACCTGGCCGGCCCGGACGACACCTACATCAGCCCGTCGCAGATCCGCCGCTTCAACCTGCGCACCGGCGACCACGTCTCCGGCCGCATCCGCTGGCCGAAGGACGGCGAGCGCTACTTCGCGCTGAACATCGTCGACA
>JAGWUF010000050.1 GCA_028868545.1 Lysobacteraceae bacterium
ATAGAAGTGGTGGTTGTTGTGCCAGCCCTCGCCGAAGGTCAGCAGCGCCAGCCAGAGGTTGTTGCGGCTGTCGTCGGTGGTGGCGAAGGGCCGGCTGCCGAACCGGTGCGACAACGAATTGATCGTCACCGTGGCGTGGAACAGCACCACCGTGGACACGAAGAAGCCCCAGACCACCAGCTGCGGCCCGGTGGTGTGCAGCCCCGGCGCAACGCGCTCCAGCACCTCGCCCAGAACGTACAGGCCCACCGCCATCGCCGCCGGGACCGCGACATCAAACCGGTCCAGCCAGCGCAGCTCCGGGAAGCGCGCCAGGTCCGGCACCCGGCTGAGGTCGGTGGCGAATGCGCGCCGGGTCAGGAACCAGCCCATGTGGCTGCGCCAGAATCCGTAACGCGGCGAATGCACGTCTTCCGTGGCGTCCGAATGGCGATGGTGGTGGCGATGGTGCGCGGCCCACCACAGCGGCCCACGCTGCACGCTGGCAGCGCCGATCAGCGCGAACACGAACTGCAGCGGGCGCGAGGTGCGGAACGCGCGATGCGAGAAATAGCGGTGATAGAACCCGGTGATGGCGAACATCCGCACCGCATACAGCAGCCCGGCCACGAGTACCGCGAACGGCGAAACACCCACCCACAGCACCCCCAGGCAACCCAGGTGCAGCAGCACGAACGGCAACACCCGCAGCCAGTCCACCCGGTCCGCTTCGGCGTCGCTGGCAGCGGCCGTTGCGGCAGCGCTGTCGAACCACTGCAGCAGGCTGCGCCCGACGTTGCGCGCAGGGATATCGGCGGGTGGCGAGAGGGGGAGCGGATCCTGAGGCATCGCGGGTTTCCGTGTCGGTCAGCAGGCAATACGCAATGGCGCGCGGATTGGATGCAGCGCTGCGCACCGGCACGGATGCATCCAATCCGACGCCAGCTGCGTAGAGGCAGCTGTCCACTCCGTCAGGCCTTGTTTGCCCTACCATGCGTCTCGACTCCACCTCCGGAACCCTGTCGCCCTTCGAGGCGGCCAGAGCCATGTCGATTGCCGAAGCAAGCCCCGGGGAACCGGGCTACTGGTCCGGACAGATGCAGGCGGTCGCGCGCCGCCGCGACCAGACCTGCTTCATGCGGATCTACGACCACTTCGCACCGCGGGTGCGCTTGTACCTGCGCGGTCTGGGTGCGCGCGATGCGGTGGCCGAAGAGCTGGCACAGGAAGCCCTGCTGCGGCTGTGGCAACGTGCCGACAGTTATGACGCCGACCGCAGCACGCTATCCACTTGGCTGTTCCGGATCGCCCGCAACCTGCACATCGACCGGCTGCGCCGCGAGAATCAGTGGATCGCGGTGGACCTGGAGCCGGCGCTGGACGTCGAGACCGAAACCGACAACCCCGCGTTCTCCTCCGCGGAGAGCTTCGCCGCCCATGCCGACCTCAACGAACGCATCGAGCGCCTGTCCGCCATCCAAGCCCGTCTGATTCGCATGTCCTATTTCGAAGCCAAATCCCACCAGCAGATTGCCGATGAACTCGGCATGCCGCTGGGCACGGTCAAGTCCTCCATCCGCCGTGCCTTCCTGCGCCTGCAGTCGGGCGTGCAGGAGGCCGTATGACGCCGCGCCACCATCTGGACCCCGCCACCCTGGTCAGCCATGCGGCAGGCGCGCTGTCGCCGGAAATGGCGGCCGTGGCCGACACCCATCTGGAAGTCTGTGCGCACTGCCGCCGCCAGTTGGCCGATGCCGAACATGTGGGCGGGGTGCTGATGTCGCAGCAGCAGTCGGTGCTGCCGGAACCACGGCGCGCCGAGCGCCTGCGTGAAGACATGCTGGCACGGCTGGGGCTGCCACTGCCCGCTGCCGTGGTGCACGCGGACCCTGTGCCCGAAGTGCTCCATCGCAACGCGGACGCGCTCCCGCGCCCGCTGCAGCCCTATTTCGGCAAGAGCTGGAAAGCACTGCGCTGGCGCTGGATGGCGCCGGGCATGCACATGATTCGAGCTCCGCGCAGCAGCGGCGACACCCTGATCCTGCTCAGGATCTCACCCGGCAAGAGCATGCCGGTACACAGCCACGGCGGCAGCGAGCTGACCCAGATCCTGAAAGGCGCCTATGACGATGAGCTGGGCCATTTCGGCCCCGGCGACATGGCCGACCTCGACAGCGACATCGAACACCAGCCGGTGACCTCGCCGGGCGTGCCCTGCATCTGCGTGGCGGCGCTGGACGGCCCGCTGCAGTTCCGCGGCTGGCTGGCGCGCAAGCTGCAGCCGATGGTGGGCCTGTAATCCCGGCCCACCGCCGAACGCCTCTCCTGTCCCAAAAGGAAACGGCCCGCATCGCGAGATGCGGGCCGTTCGTCTTGGCGAAGGGGGCGCCCGGTCAGCCGCGGTGGCGCAGCGACAGGAATTCCTTGCGCAGCGACGGGTCGGCCAGGAAGCGGCCGCGCATCACGCTGTTGATCATCTTCGACTCGTCGTCCTTCACCCCGCGCCAGTGCATGCAGTAGTGGTCGGCTTCCATGACCACGGCGATGCCGTCCGGCTTCAGCCGCTGCTCCAGCAGGTCGGCGATCTGGCTCACCGCCTCTTCTTGGATCTGCGGGCGGCTCATGATCCAGTCGATCAGGCGGGCGTATTTGGACAGGCCGATCAGGTTGGAGTCGGCGTCGGGCAGCACGCCCACCCAGACCCGGCCCATGATCGGGCACAGGTGGTGCGAGCAGGCACTGCGCACGCGCAGCGGGCCGACGATCATCAGCTCGTTCAGGCGCTCGGCGTTGGGGAACTCGGTGACCGCGGGCGCGTGCTGGTAGCGGCCGGCGAAGAGTTCGCGCACGAACATCTTGGCCAGCCGGCGGCCGGTGTCGCGGGTGTTGTGGTCGTTGTCGACGTCGATGACCAGCGCCCGCAGCATCTCCTGCGCCTTGGCGGCCACCTCGCCCTCGATCGCCTCCAGCTCGCCGTCTTCGAGGTAGTCGGCGATGTTGTCGTTGGCGTGGAAGCGGGTGCCGGCGCTGCGCAGGCGTTCGCGGACGCGCTGTGACGCCGGCAGCATCGCCAGGTGATGGATGGGTGCGGGATCCCGCAAGGGCTGCGACATGGATGGGCCTCGAAGGCTGGGGAAGGGGAACATCAGCTGCGCGCAGGCCATCTGCGGCAGCGCGACGTACCTGTGCTTACGCAGCGGTGCCGGGGTTGGATGCAGGCGCGCTCACAGCGCGTCGAGGTCGGCCAGCACCTGCGCGGCGCGCTCCGTCAATGCCTCGCGGCGCGCTTCCGGCATGCGCGCCAGCTGCCGGTAGGGCATCGCCAGCCGCGGGTTGCCCGCCAGCCGCTCGGTGTTGCGATCCAGGAAGTCCCAGTAGAGCGCGTTGAACGGGCAACTGCGCGGGCCGGCGTGGGCGTCGCGGCGGTAGTGGCACTGTCCGCAGTGGTCGCCCATGCGGTGCAGGTAGGCGGCCGACGAGACATAGGGCTTGGTCGCCAGCAGGCCGCCATCGGCGAACTGGCTCATGCCCACGGTGTTGGGCAATTCCACCCACTCTAAGGCATCGATGTAGATGCCCAGGTACCAGCGGTGCAGCGCCTGCGGGTCCAGTCCGGCCAGCAGGCCGAAGTTGCCGATCACCATCAGCCGCTGGATGTGGTGGGCATGCGCGTGCGCCAGCGACTGCCCGATCGCCGTGCGCACGCAGGCCATACGGGTCTCACCGGTCCAGAACCAGGCAGGCAGCGGGCGGTCGTGCCCGAACGCGTTGCTGGCGTCGTAGCCGGGCATGCGCGCCCAGTACACGCCGCGTACGTACTCGCGCCAGCCCAGGATCTGGCGGATGTAGCCTTCCACCGCCGCCAGCGGCGCGCGACCGGCGCGACCTTCGTCCTCGACCCGGGCGATCACTTCGGCCGGCGACAGCAGCTTCACGTTCAGCGCGAACGAGAGCAGCGAGTGGAACAGCCGCGCCGCGCGGCTGCTCAGTGCGTCCTGGTAGTCGCCGAAGTGCGGCAGCGCATGCTCGACGAAGGCCTCGAGCTGGCCCAGCGCTTCTTCGCGATCGATCGGCCAGCGGAACGCATCGGCCGACGGGTCGCCGAAGCTGGCGACGCCGGCGGCTTCGATGCTCGCCCACAGGGCGCGATGGTCATGGACCGGCCGCAGATCCGGCGGTTCCGGCGGGTCGCCGCGCCAGGGCTTGCGGTTCTCCGCGTCGAAGTTCCAGCGCCCGCCCAGCGGGCTGCCGTCCGGCTCCAGCAGGACGCCGTGCTGCCGCCGCATGTGCCGGTAGAACAGCTCCATGGTCCAGCGCTTGCGCTTGCCGAGGAAGCGGGGCACTTCGTCGCGCGCCGCCAGGAAATGGCCGCTGTCCACGCAGCGCGCCGGGATGTTCAGGCGCGCGGCGTAGTCGCGCAGCTGCGCGTCCAGCCGCCATTCGTCCGGCGCCTGGTACTCGAACGCGGTGGCGCCGTGCAGCGCCAGCAACCGATCCAGGTTGGCGGTCAGCGACGGCAGGTTGTCGGGATCGTCGATCCGCAGGTAGGCCACGCGGTGGCCGGCGGCGCGCAGCCGGTCGGCGAAGCGGCGCATGGCGGCGAAGATGGCGAGGATCTTCTGCGCGTGGTGGAGGACGTAGTCGGTTTCCTGCCGCACCTCCATCAGCACGTACAGGACGCCGGGCGACACCGCGTCGAACCAGCGGTGCCTCGGGTCCAACTGGTCGCCCAGGACCAGGCGCAGGCAGGTCATCCGGCGCGCGGCGCACGGGCACCACGCTGGCCCAGCAGCGCGGCGATCAGCGCCGTCAACGCCACCAGCACCGCCATCGCCATGGCCACGTTGGCGGCCGTATCGGCGCCGGACAGCGCGGAGGCTTGCTGCTTGGCATGCACGCCCAGCAGGCCCCACACGGCCGCCAGTGTGTACCACGGGTTGCCGCGCAGCTTCACCACCATGGCCAGCAGCAGGAGCCCTGCCAGTGCGAACAGCACCAGCGTCCACGGCAGCATGCGTTCCACTGACAGCAATTTGAACGCCACCACGACTTGCGCGACGTTGAGGAACACCGCCAGCGACACCCAGCCCGCGTGCAGCGACAGCGGCAGCCATTGCCACCACGGGCCGCGGCGGTGCCCCCGGGTTCGCGAGGCCAGCCACGCCGCGCCCAGCAGGCACCACAGGCTGCCCCAGATGATCGCCAGCGCCAGCCAGAACCATTGCAGGGTGAACACCACCATCCACAGCGAGGTCAGCGCGAAGCCCGCCGCGGTGAGCACGCGGATGCGCTGCAGGCGGGTGCCCGGCTCGCGCACGCTGGCCTGGGCGATGCCGAACACCACGTCGAGCAGGAAGATCGGTCCCCAGATGGCGAAGGCGTAGCCGGCCGCCACGATCAGCGTGGGGTAGCGGTTGGAGATCTCGCCGTTGGTCGGGCCCAGCAGACCGGTGTTCGACAGCCAGCCCACCAGCGGCATCGCCAGCGCCAGCGCGAGGACCAGGAACCTCATGTGCATGCCCCTTGGAACGTATCCTTGCCCACATCAGTCTCCGGCCATTGTTGCGGCACACGTTCGATGCTGCTTGCGTCGTAGCCTAATGCGTCGGCACGCGCCAGCATCGCCTGATAGTCGCTTTCCGATACCGAGGGCCTGCGGGCCATGTACCAGAGATAGTCGCGGGCATCCCGCACAATCATCACCTGGCTGTAGTCTTCTGCCAGCCAGCCGACCTTGTACTGGGCCTTGAATAGGCCGAAGAAGCGGATTTTCCATTCGGCATTGCCGGTGCCGGGCACCACCAGGCCGGTGGAGTGCAGCAATTTGACCGGCGCATTGGCCGCATCCGGCCGGTAGCGATACCAGGTGCAGACATTGCCCTTGCCATCCAACTGATAGGTTTCCACCGGATTGTGATTGCCGCGTTCCAGCCGGGTGGGAATGATGCCGATCACGTACCAGCGGCCCATGAAGCGCTGCAGGTCGACGTTCTGCACGGTCGGGATGGGGGTGCTGGCTTCGGCACAGCCGGTCAGCAAGAGCGTCAGCAGGAGGGGCAGGGCGGAAGCGACAAGGCTGCGCATGGCGGGAAGGCAACGGTTTGAGATGCGGCCTGTACGCAGCCGCGGCGGAATCGGATGCAGCAGGTCCGCGGCGGCGTGCATCCGATCGTCCGTACCGCGCGTATCGGCTTGCATTCGAGAACGTGGAACCGGTGCTGCCGATGACGGAAAACTATCTGGTGTACGGGGCCACCGGCGGCATCGGCGGTGCGGTGTGCCGTCGGCTGGCCGCCGAGGGTCACGCCCTGCATCTGGTTGCCCGCGACGCGGCGCGGCTGCAGGCCTTGGCCGACGAACTGGGTGCGACCTGCACCGCCGTCGATGTGCTGCAGCCAGGCGCATTTGCCAAGGTGGCAGACGCCGCCGGGTCGACGCTTTCCGGCTTGGCGTATGCCATCGGCAGCATCCACCTGAAGCCGTTCGCACGGCTCACGGCCGAGGAGTTCGAGCGCGACTTCCGGCTGAATGCATCCGGCGCTGCGCTGGCGGTGCAGGCCGCGCTGCCGGCGCTGCGCGCGGCAGCAACGCGGTCTTCGGTGGTGCTGTTCTCGTCGGTGGCGGCGGGCAGCGGCTTCCCGATGCACGCCTCGATCGGCATGGCCAAGGCCGCGGTGAAAGGGTTGGTGCGTGCGCTGGCCGCCGAACTGGCGCCCGCTGTGCGCATCAATGCGATCGCGCCGTCGCTGACCGATACGCCGCTGGCGCAGGGCATCGTCGGCAACCCGCGCATGCGCGAGTCGATCGCCGCGATGCACCCGCTGGCGCGGCTGGGCACCGCAGACGACGTGGCTGCGATGGCCGCATTCCTGCTCTCCGCGCAGACCGACTGGATCACCGGCCAGGTGTTCGGCGTCGACGGCGGTCGTGGCGTGGTGGCCGGCAAATAGGGCCGCCGCCGTGCCACGCATGCGCAAGAAGCGCGAGTTGCCGCACAAGACCTGCGTGACCTGCGGCCTGCCGTTCCAGTGGCGGCGCAAATGGGCGTGCAATTGGGAGTCGGTCCGCTACTGTTCCCGGCGTTGCCGGGGTCGCGACTGAGGAGACAGGCGATGGGCAAACAGGTGCTGCTGGTAGGTGCCACCGGACTGGTCGGGCAGGGCGTGCTGGAAGTCTTGCTGCGTGCGCCCGACGTCGACGGCGTCGCCGTGCTGGTGCGGCGGGTGTTTGCGGCCCCGCACCCGAAACTTCGGGTCCTGCAGGTGCCGGATTTCTCCGCCGCCGCACTGTCGGCGCTGGATCTCTGCGGAATGGATGCCTGCCTGTACTGCGCAGGACCCCTGCCACTGGGAATGAGCGAGACGGGTTACCGCGAAGCCACCGTCGCCACGCTGGCGCGGGTGGTGGATGCCTACGCCGCGGCCAATCCCGGTGGCTTCATCGCCTACGTCTCCGGCAAGGGCGCCAATACGCGCAGCCGGCTGATGCCTGCGCGCATCAAGGGCGAAGCAGAACAGGTGCTGGCCCGCTGCGGGCTGGCGCACACCAGCCTGCGTCCGGGCGTCGTGCGACCGGTGGCGGGCGCAGTCTCGCCACACACGCTGCGACGAGGGCTGTATGCGCTCGGCCAGCCGGTGCTGGCATCTGCCGTGCGGCTGCTGCCGGAGGTATTCACCACCACGCAGGCGATCGGCGACTGCATGCTGCAACTGGTGCGCATGCCGGCCCCGCGGCCGGCGGTGGTGGAGAACGCCGCGATCTGCCGAGCGGTCGCGGGTCCGCCACCGGCTGGCGTGCCGGGGTAGTGCGCCCGGCATCGGGTATTCTCGATCTCATCGCACTGAGGAGCACGCCACATGCAATCGAAGGACGCGCGCGAGGGCTGCGGTCTGTGCCGCGATGCGGCGCCGCTGGATTTCGATTTCAGCTACGCGTTCCAGCCGATCGTCGACGTGGCGACGCGACAGATATTCGCCCATGAAGCACTGGTCCGCGGGCCGGGCGGCGAGCCAGCACCGACGGTGCTGTCGCGGATCACCGACGCCAATCGCTACCAGTTCGACCAGGCCTGCCGTGGCAAGGCGATCGAGATCGCCTCGCGGCTGGGCATGCAGTCCCACCTGTCGATCAACTTCCTGCCCAACGCCATCTACCGCCCCGAACTGTGCATCCGTTCCACCCTGGTGGCGGCGCGCCAGCACGGGTTTCCGATCGACCGGATCATCTTCGAGACGGTGGAGGGCGAGCAGGTCAACGACGGCAAGTGGCTGTCCGATGTGCTGCGCGAATACCAGCGGATCGGCTTCCTGACCGCGATCGACGATTTCGGCGCCGGCTTCGCCGGGCTCAACCTGCTGGCCGACTTCCAGCCGGACATCGTCAAGCTGGACATGGCGCTGGTGCGCGGGATCGACGCCAACAAACCGCGCCGAGCGATCGTCGCGGGCGTCTCCACGATGTGCCGCGAGCTGGGCATCCGGGTGATCGCCGAGGGCATCGAAACCGAAGACGAGATGCGCTGCCTGCGCGATCTCGGCATCGAGCTGATGCAGGGCTACTGGTTCGGTCGCCCGTTGTTCGAAGCATCCACCCCGGCCGCGGTGATTCCATGGCCACGGTGACCGGCGCTGCCGCACCTCCCCTGGCAACGCCCGCCGAGCTGGCGAACGTGTTTGCGCAGGCCTTCATGCAGGCCACCAATGCCGTGCTGATCACCGATGCCGACCTGGACAACGGCGGGCCGTTCATCGTGCACGTCAACCCGGCGTTCTGCCGGATGAGCGGTTACCGCGCCGAGGAGCTGATCGGCAAGACGCCGCGTCTGCTGCAGGGCGCGCGAACCGACCGCAGGATGCTCGCCGAGCTGCGCGAGCACCTGCGGCAGGGGCTGCCGTTCTCTGCCAGCACCATCAACTACGCCGCCGACGGCCGCGCCTACACGGTGGAATGGACGATCGCACCGGTCCGTGACGCCGACGGCGTGATCCGGCACTTCGTGTCGGTGCAGGACGACATCACCGCCCGCATCGCCGCCGAGCAGGAGCGGCGGCTGTTGCTGCAGGCGCTGCACGCGTCGCAGGACCCGATCCTGATCACCGACCGGCACACCCGGGTGGTGTTCGCCAACGAAGCGTTCCGGCGCCAGACCGGCTATGCCGTCGACGAAATCGTCGGGCAGTCCGCGCGCATGCTGTACCCGTCGCACGAAGATCGGATGTTCTACCGCAATCTGCGTGCCTCGCTGCGCGACGGCAAGGCGTTCCGCGCCACCTTCACCTACCGGCGCAAGGACGGCAGCCCGTTCTACGTCGAACAGAGCATCGCCCCGGTGCTGGATGCCGGCGGCCGCACCAGCCACTACATCAGCACCGGCAAGGACGTCAGCGAACGAGTGGAGCGCGAGCGCCGACTGCTGGAGATCGCCAGCCGCGATGCGCTCAGCGGCCTTTACAACCGCTTGGCCGGCGACGGCATGCTGGAAGAACAGGTTGCGCAGGCGCAGGCGGCGGGGCGGCCGTTCAGCGTGATCCTGGCGGACCTGGACCATTTCAAGCGCATCAACGACACCCGCGGCCACCAGGCCGGCGACGCCGCGCAGGCCGCGGTCGGGCAGATCCTGCGGGCAGGCATCCGCGGCGGCGACGTGGCGATCCGCTGGGGTGGCGAAGAATTCCTGGTGCTGGCAGGCGACTGCGGCCTGGCGCAGGCGATGGAGCTTGCCGAACGCCTGCGCGCCGCGGTGGCGCGCGCCGACGTGGCGGAAACCGGCCCGATCACGGCGTCGATGGGCGTGGCGCAGCTGGCTGCCGGCGAAACCGGCGCGGCCTTGCTGCAACGGGCGGATGACGCGATGTATCGCGCCAAAAGCAGCGGCCGCAACTGCGTGGTGGCCGCCGCGCAGGCCTGATCAGTCCGCCAGGGCACCCCACGCCGCCAGCGCCGCATCGCGCGAGGCGCCCAGGTCCACCATCGGGGCGGGGTAGCCCTTGCTGGCAAGCGCGGATGGATGGCGCCACGCTTCGTGGATCGTTTTCGCCGGCAGCGACGCCAGCTCCGGTAACCAGCGCTTGAGATAGGCGGCGTCGGGATCGAACTTCGCCGCCTGCAGGTACGGATTGAACACGCGGAAGTAGGGCGCCGCATCGGCGCCGCAGCCGGCCACCCACTGCCAGCCCAGGGTGTTGTTGGCCAGGTCGGCGTCCACCAGCGTGTCCCAGAACCAGCGCGCGCCGTGTCGCCAGTGCTGGCGCAGGTTCTTGGTCAGGAAGCTGGCCACCACCATGCGCACGCGGTTGTGCATCCAGCCGGTGTGCCAGAGCTCGCGCATGCCGGCGTCGACCAGCGGGATGCCGGTGCGGCCGCGCCGCCAGCGTTCCAGCAGGGCCTCGTCGGCGGCTGCCCAGCGGAAGCCGTCGAAGCGCGGGTTGAAGTTCGCGTCCGGCGTGTGCGGGAAGTGATGCAGCAGGTGATGGGCAAATTCGCGCCAGCCCAGCTCGCGCAGGTAGGGCTCGAGGTCGGGTCGTTTGCGGGCGTCGGTTCGGCTGGCGCGATCCTGCAGCACGCGCCGGATCTGGGCCGGGGTGATTTCGCCGAAATGCAGGTGCGACGACAGCCGCGAGGTGCCATGGCGTGCCGGCAGGTCGCGGCCTTGCGCATAATCCGCCACGGCATCGTCGGCGAAGATCTCCAGCAGTTCGTGCGCACCCGCTTCGCCGGGTGTCCAGTGTCCAGCCAAGCCCGCATCCCAGCGGATTGTGGGCAGCAGCTCCAGTGCAGTGGTCGGCAGGCTGCCCGGCAACCGCAGCCATTCCCGCGCGCGCGCCACTGGCAGCGGCGCCGCATCCGGCAGGCCGGCGCGCAGCTTGCGCCAGAACGGGGTGAACACCCGGTACGGCTGGCCGGCGTCGGTGGCCAGCGCCCACGGCTCGCGCCAGAGGTGGCCGGCGTGGCTGTGCACGGCCAGGCCGTCTTCGCGCAATGCGGCCTTCAGTGCAGTGTCGCTGGCGATGCCCGCCGGTTCGTAGCGGCGGTTCCAGTGGACTTCAGTGGCGCCGCTGGCGCGGATCAGCGTGCGCAGGTGCTCCAGGGTGTCGCCGGCCAGCAGGTGCAGATCGCCTCCTTGCGCCGCCAACTGGCTGCGCAGCGCTTGCAACCCGTGGTGCAGCCACCAACGGCTGGCGGCACCGGGTGTCCATGGGGCGTGCTCAGCGGGTGCATGGACGTAGGTCGGCAGGATCCGGTCATGTTTGGCGCACGCCGCGAGCAGAGCAGGATTGTCTGCCAGCCGCAGGTCACGTCGGAATAGGACAATTGCGGTGGACACAGCGTTAACCGCCTGATGCAATACAACACAGGGTGAGGGTACGAAACCTTGCCGCGTTTGGATGCAGTCGGGGTGCTTGACCCCACACGGGAATGCCGTTGCGCGCTGCCGGGCTTGATTCGTTCGCTGAAAGGCGCGGAGCGCCGGCTATTCGGTCAGGTCCAGCGCGTGCAGTGGTCCGATCAGCTCACGCAGTGACGGGTGGGGGAACCGCCGCTTCATGGTCACCGCGAAAAAAGTCTCGCTGAGCTGCGGCAACTGGTGAGCTTCCACCAGGCGCTTGCTGGCCAGCTCGTCCTTGACCACGATCGGCGGCACCACCGCCAAGCCGATGTCCTCGCGCGCGATCAGCCGGAGCATCGCCATGTCGTCGATTTCAGCGGCGACCCGTACCGTCAATCCCATGCGCTCGACCAAGGCGTCGAAACCAATGCGCACGCTGCTCTCGACGGTGGGCAGCACCAGCGGCTGGCTGGTCAGCAATTTTTTCAGCGTACCGCCCCTGCCAATACGCTGCGGAGTACCGATCAGGCTCACCGGTTGTTCGGCAATCGCGTGCGAGACCCATGGGGTGGCCGCATCGCGGGCAGGCGCAACATTGACCAGCACCACATCCAGCCGGTGGGATTCCAAGCACTGCAGCAGGAAGCCGGTGGTACCCGAGCGCACGATGACCTCGATATCCTGCCGCGCCAGCAGCGGGCGCAGGAAACCGATCTGGAAATTGCGCGACAAGGTCGCCAACGCCCCCACCCTGAGGATGGCGCGCTGCGCGCCGGGCCGCTGTTTCAGGGTGGCAAGCAAATCACCCCCGGTGGCGAAGATTGCTTCGGCATGGTCGAAGGCGATGCGCCCGGCCTCCGTCAACTGGAGCTGCCGGCCGCGGCGCTCGAACAAGTCGTGTCCCAGTTGACCCTCGAGTTTTTTTATCTGGGTCGATAGGGCGGATTGCGCGATCAGCAATTTTTCCGCCGCCCGGGTGAGGTTGCCTTCGCGTGCGACGGCCCAGAAATAACGCAGGTGGTTGTAGTTGAGCGCTGCCATGCATCATTCTATTTTGTAGATCAAAACGTTTTGTTAAATGTATTTTATGGAATGATGATTGGCGCGTAGCCTTGCCGCGGCCCAACAGACCGCGGAGTGATCGATGTTGCCTGTGCTTGCTGCTCTTCTCCTGCTGGCTCCCGCCAGCCTGCTGCTGGTGGCGCTGCTGCCGTCCCATCCAGGCGCCAGACGGCCTGCAGGGATGCTCCTTGCCAGCCGTCTGGCGACCTTGCTCTCGCTGCTGCTGGCGGTTTGCGCGTGGGTGCTGATTGCACTGGCAGGGGCCATCACCAGCCCGCTGCTCGGCACTTTCGGCATCGGCCTGTCGGTTCGGCTGGATGCGATCAGCTGCAGCATGTTCCTGCTGGTCGCCTTTGTCGGCGCCATCGTGGTTCAGTACAGCCGCAACTACATGGATGGCGATGCACGCCAGGGAGCCTTCATGGCGGGCCTGTGCCGGACGCTGGCGGCGGTGATGCTGCTGGTGCTGGCCGGCAACCTGGTCCAGCTGGCTGCTGCATGGATGGCGACCAGCCTCTCGCTGCACCGTTTGCTGGTGTTCTACCCGGAGCGCCGACCGGCGCGAATTGCGGCGCGCAAGAAGTTCATCGTCGCGCGGCTGGGTGATGCCTGCCTGCTGGGTGCCGCCGCCACGCTGGTCGCCCGCTTCGGCACCACCGACATCGCCACCATCCTGGCGCATGCGCAAGCCATGCCGACGGATGCAGCGCCGATGACGGTGTCACTGGTGGCGCTGCTGCTGGGTATTGCCGCGCTGATGAAGTCGGCGCAGTTTCCCGGCCATGGCTGGCTGCCCGAGGTGATGGACACGCCGACTCCGGTGTCCGCCCTGTTGCATGCGGGCATCATCAATGCCGGCGGTTTTCTGCTGATCCGCTTCGCCGACGTGATGCTGCTGTCGGTGCCCACGCTGCACGGAATTGCACTGATCGGCGGGTTCACCGCGTTGTTCGGCGGGGTGGTGATGTTGACCCAGACCAGCGTGAAGGGTTCGCTGGCATGGTCGACCGTGGCGCAGATGGGGTTCATGACCCTGCAGTGTGGCCTTGGCGCATTCGCGATCGCGTTGCTGCACCTGGTGACGCATTCGCTGTACAAGGCGCACGCGTTCCTGTCGGCTGGCAGCGTGGTTGACGCCGAAACGGCGCCGGCATTGGCCCCGCCTCGGCTGCGCCCGGTGCTGCTCAGCCTGCTGCTGGCAATGGCGATCTACGTGGGGCTCGGCTGGCTGTTCGGCATCCTTGCCCGGCATGAACCGGCCGTGCTGACGTTGGGGGCGATCCTGGTGATGGGCGTCAGCATGTTGCTGGCATCGGCGCTGCAAGGCGCGACCACGCGCAGGCTGGTGCTGCAGACGCTGGCGGGTGCCGGCGGTACCACGCTGGCCTATTTTTGCCTCGAAACCGCGGTGACATGGCTGACCGCCAGCAGCCTGCCGCCGATACCGGCGCCGAACGCAACCGGCCTGCTGATCATGGGGCTGGCGATCGCCTCGTTCGCGGTGGTGACGGTGCTGCAAAGTCTGGTGCCGCGCTGGAACCGGCAACCAGCCTGGCGGGCCGCACGCGTACATCTGGCCAATGGCTTCTATATCAACGCCTGTTTCAATCGGCTGGTTGGCGCCTTGCGCGATGACCGCACGCGTCATCACCGCACGACCATCGCCTGAGGAATTGCATCCGATGAATGCCACCGCATTGAAGATTCGGCAACCGGCAAACACGTTCGGAACTGTCGACGCCGGCCCGGCACAGCAGGTACTCGATGCCGCACAGCGCGCCTGCCGACGCATCGCGCCGCTATGGCCACTGAAGCATTTCGTGGCGGTCAATCCGTTCCTCGGCATGACCGATCGCAGCTTTGCCGACGCCGCACGCCTGCTGGCCGACACGGCGGGCGCACGCATGACCATGCCACGGGAGTTCTACCGCGACGCCATCGCCGAAGGCCGCATCACTGATCGGGATCTTGCGCAGGCACTGCAGCGCAGGGACGTCGCAAGCACCGGCGTGGCCGATGTGTCGGCACTGCGACAGCGGTTGCAAGCCGCGGATCCGGTTGCGCGCGAGCCGCTGCCGACAGTAGCCGATGTCGTGAGCCGACTGACCCGGCGCGACTGGGCCACGTTCGCCTGCGAGAGGATTTCGCTGTGGGCTGCCGGCTACTTCGACGAAGGCCAGGCACTATGGCCTTCGCCATCGCGGCATCTCGGTGCTTACGCAGCATGGCGCGAGGAGGCCGCGCTGGATCGCACGCCACAGATCATGGGGCTTGCCGGCTTTCATAGCATCGTGCGCGCACTCCCCGCTACCGCGGAGGCGATGCTCGCCACCGGCGCCGAACGCCTGAAGCTGGATGGCCCCGGGCTGACCGATTACTTCCACCGTTTGCTGATGAGCGTGGGTGGCTGGGCCGCGTATGCGCGCTACCGGAGTTGGCAGGGCGAACTGGCGGGGCGCAGCGACAGCACGCTCCTTGAACTGCTGGCGATACGGCTCGCCTTTGATGTGGCACTTCTGGAGACATGGCAGACCAGCCCTGCCGTGGCAGCCGGCTGGATGCAGGCGCGTGCGCGCTTCGGTGCACCGGCAGACAGCGTTGAACACGCATCGCTGGTCCTGGAAGAGGTGCTGCAAGACGCCTACGAGATCGCCTGGCAGCGCCAGTTCATCACAAAGCTGGCCACGCCGCGCAAGCCCGACTCCGCGTTGCGCCCCGCCGTGCAGGCGGCGTTCTGCATCGACGTGCGTTCGGAGATCTACCGGCGCGCACTTGAGCATGCCGCGCCCGACATCGAGACGATAGGCTTCGCCGGATTCTTCGGCATGCCAATCGAGTATGTCCCCCTGGGGCGCGTGCACGGCGGCGCACGCTGCCCTGTGCTGCTGGCTCCGGCGATCACCGTGCACGAGGTCGTCAAGGCAGCACCAGCGCGGGAGCAGGCCGCCATCGCAGCGCGACGGCGCTGGCGGCTTCGCGCCGCCGGTGGCTGGCGCTGGTTCAAGCTGGCCGCGGTTTCCTCGTTCACCTTTGTCGAATCGCTGGGATGGATGTTCGCCGGCAAACTCGTGGCAGACAGCCTGGGTTTCACGTGGCCGGAGTCGAGCCCGGCGAAACGCGGTATCGACGCGGCGCTGGCGGCACGTCTTGCGCCCGACATCACGCCAGTGCTTGCGAATGCGCATGCCAGCGGCATGCCGTTGCAGACTCGGGTCAAACTCGCCGAGGGGGCCTTGCGCGGGATGTCGCTGCGGCGGAATTTCGCACGCCTGGTGTTGTTTGCCGGGCATGGCGCGAGTGCCGTCAACAACCCGCATGCCAGCGGTCTGGACTGCGGTGCCTGCGGCGGGCATGCGGGTGACGCCAATGCCCGGGTGGCGGCAGCGGTGCTCAACGACCCGCTGGTGCGCAGGGAGCTGAACGCACGCGGCTTCGTCATCCCTGAAGACACCTGGTTTCTGGGTGCGCTGCACGACACCACCACGGATCAGCTGACAATCTTCGATCAGGGCGAGGTTCCCGCCAGCCATGCCGAAGAGCTGGCGCGATTGCAGGGGGCGCTGACCGCGGCAGGCGGCCTGGCCCGACGCGAGCGTGCAGACAGGCTCACGCTGCATGACACACGGCCCGTCGATGTCCAGATCATGGCGCGCAGCAAGGATTGGAGCGAGGTGCGTCCCGAGTGGGGCCTGGCCGGTTGCGCGGCATACGTCATCGCACCGCGCAGTCGCACTGCCGCGCTGGAGCTTGGCGGACGTGTGTTTCTCAACTCCTACGATTGCCGGCACGATGACGGCTTCGCGGTGCTGGAGTCGATCATGACCGCACCGATGATCGTGGGCGCCTGGATCAACCTGCAGTACTACGGGTCGGCGGTGGACAACCGCGTGTTCGGTTGCGGCAACAAGGTGCTGCACGACGTGGTCGGCAGGCTTGGTGTCCTGGAAGGCAACGGTGGCGATCTGCGGACCGGCCTGCCTTGGCAATCCATCCACGATGGCGTGCGCCTGATCCACGAGCCGCTGCGGCTGTCGGTGGTCATCGCCGCGCCGGTCGATGCCATCAGCGCGATCATCGCCAGGCATGCGCCGGTGCGTCAGCTGTTCGATCACGGTTGGGCGCATCTGTTCGCGATGGGCGATACGCCCGATTCCCTGAAGCGCTACACCGGCAACCTGAAGTGGGAGGAAGCGGCATGAGTACGATTGCTCAGCAGGCTGGCGGTGCGCAGACCACAGCGCACGGCAACGACGTGCAGGCTGCCGTGGAGGCGCTGCGGCGTGGCGGGCTGATCGGTCTGCCCACCGAGACTGTCTACGGACTGGGCGCCGATGCCAGCAACCCCGCTGCCGTTGCGCGGATCTTCGCCGCCAAGCAGCGTCCGGCGGATCATCCGCTGATCGTGCACCTGCATCGGACCGCGCAGTTGGAGCAGTGGGCCCGCGCCATCCCGACGGCGGCGTGGCGCCTGGCCGAAGCGTTCTGGCCCGGTCCGTTGACCCTGGTGTTGCCGCGCGCGCGCAGCGTGCTTGACGCCGTCACCGGTGGTCTCGATACCGTGGCGTTGCGGGTCCCGGCGCATCCGCTGGCAAGGGCGGTGCTGGAGGAATTTGCGGGGGGTATCGCGGCGCCTTCCGCCAATCGGCACAAGAAAATCAGCCCCACCACGGCGCAGGATGTGCGCGAAGAACTGGGCGACGCGGTCGATGTGTTGCTCGACGGCGGGGAGTGCCGGGTCGGCATCGAATCGACCATCGTCGACTTGTCGACTGGCACGATGCGCCTGCTGCGCCCAGGTGCGATCACGGCAGACGATCTGGAGCGCACGGTCGGCGAGCCGGTCGAACTGCTGATCCATCCATCCATTCGCAGCCCTGGCCGCATGGTGCTTCACTATGCGCCCAACGCACGCGTTGTGCTGGCGTCCATGGAAGAGGTGGCCGAGAGGCTTGCCGAGTACGCCGTTCTGGGCGTTCACGTGGGTGTGCTGTCCGCAAAACGCGCCCCAAGCTGGCCGGCGCACATCCCCTGGCTGCCGTTGGGCGACTCGGCGAGCGAGCAGGCGCAACAGCTGTATCGGCGCCTGCGCGAGGCGGATGGCATGAGGCTGGCCGCGTTGATCGTGGTTCCCCCCGGCGATCGCGGCATGGGCCATGCGTTGCGTGACCGCTTGTGGCGCGCTGCCGGTTTGGGGGATGTACTGGCATGACCACCAACATGCGCAGCGAGGCCCGCATCCGCTTGCTGCCCATGATTCCGATTGACAGCGGGCTATTGCTGTTGATGGACAGGCGCACCGGCATCGAGGTCGTTGGGCACCATGCCACCCCACGCACCTATCACGCGCATTGCGTGGTGACCGCAGCCGAGCGCCCGGTCAGTCCTTGTAGGCATCCACCGGAATGCAGGCGCACATCACGTTCTTGTCGCCATGCACGTTGTCCACGCGCGCCACCGGCGGCCAGTACTTGACCTGCTTGAGCACCGGCAGCGGGAATGCGGCCAGCTCGCGCGGGTAGGCATGCGCCCAC
>JAGWUF010000101.1 GCA_028868545.1 Lysobacteraceae bacterium
GTCACATGCACGATGCCGTTGGCATCGATGTCGAAGCTCACTTCCACCTGCGGCATGCCGCGCGGGGCAGCATCAATACCGGTGAGGTCGAACTTGGCCAGCGACTTGTTGTAGCGGGCCTGCTCGCGCTCGCCCTGCAGCACGTGCACGGTGACGGCGCTCTGGTTGTCCTCGGCGGTGCTGAAGGTCTGCGACGCCTTGGTGGGGATGGTGGTGTTCTTCTCGATGATCTTGGTCATCACCCCGCCCAGGGTTTCGATGCCCAGGCTCAGCGGGGTCACGTCCAGCAGCAGCACGTCTTTCACGTCACCGGCCAGCACGCCGCCCTGCACCGCCGCACCGATGGCCACGGCTTCGTCCGGGTTCACGTCCTTGCGCGGTTCCTTGCCGAAGAATTCGGCCACCGCCGCCTGCACCTTCGGCATGCGGGTCTGGCCACCCACCAAAATCACCTCGGTGATGTCGGAGGCACGCAAGCCTGCGTCGTTCAGGGCAACGCGGCAGGGCTCGATGGTCTTCTTCACCAGATCGTCCACCAGGGCTTCCAGCTTGGCGCGGGTCAGCTTGATGTTCAGGTGCTTCGGGCCGGTGGCATCGGCGGTCACGTACGGCAGGTTGACGTCGGTCTGCTGGTTGGACGACAGCTCGATCTTGGCGCGTTCGGCCGCGTCTTTCAGGCGTTGCAGAGCCAGCGGGTCCTTGCGCAGGTCCACGCCGTCGGTTTTCTGGAATTCGTCCACCAGGTAGTCGATGACGCGGTTGTCGAAGTCCTCGCCACCCAGGAAGGTGTCGCCGTTGGTGGCCAGCACTTCGAACTGCTTCTCGCCGTCGACGTTGGCAATTTCGATGATCGACACGTCGAACGTGCCGCCGCCCAGGTCGTACACGGCGATCTTGCGGTCCTTGTTGTCGCCCTTGTCGAGGCCGTAGGCCAGCGCGGCGGCGGTGGGCTCGTTGATGATGCGCTTGACGTCCAGCCCGGCAATCCGGCCGGCATCCTTGGTGGCCTGGCGCTGGCTGTCATTGAAATACGCCGGCACGGTGATCACCGCCTCGGTGACGGTTTCGCCCAGGAAGGCTTCGGCGGTCTTCTTCATCTTCTCCAGCACCTTGGCGGAGACTTCCTGCGGGGCCAGCTTCTTGCCGTCGGCCAGGCCCACCCACGCATCACCGTTGTCGTGCTGGGTGATGGCATAGGGCACCAGGCCCAAATCTTTTTGCACTTCGGCATCGGTGAACTTGCGGCCGATCAGGCGCTTCACCGCGTAGAAGGTGTTTTTCGGGTTGGTGACGGTTTGCCGCTTGGCAGACGCGCCCACCAGCACTTCGCCGTCCTTGGTCCAGGCGACGATGGACGGGGTGGTGCGGTCGCCCTCGCTGTTTTCGATGACGCGGGCCTTGCCGCCTTCCATGATGGAAACGCAGGAATTGGTGGTACCCAAGTCGATGCCGATGATCTTGCCCATGACGATGTCCTCTTGAATCTTGGTGTCTGGATGGCGCGCTGCGCCGATGGTTGCTATTTGGGGTTGAAGCCCTCCCCTTCAAGGGGGAGGAGAAAAGTGCCTCAATCGTGCTTGGCCACGATCACCAGCGCCGGACGCAGCAGGCGGCCGTTGAGCACGTAGCCCTTCTGGAACACGGTGATGACGTGGCCCGGGGCCACGCCCTCGGATTCGCCCTGGCTGATGGCCTGGTGATGCTCGGGGTTGAACGGCGCACCGGTGGGATCCAGCACGTCCATGCCGTTGTCGGCGGCCACTTTCAGCAGCTGCTTGTAGGTCAGCTCCAGGCCTTGACGCAGGGCATCGGCCTCGCCGGCGGCCGCCAGGCCCGCATCCAGGCTGTCGAACACCGGCAGCAGGTCGGACAACAGGCGCTCGTTGGCGAATTTGCGGGCCTGCTCGATGTCGCGCGCCAGCCGCTTGCGCTGGTTTTCCAGGTCGGCACGCTCGATCAGGGACTGCGCCTTGAGCTGCTCCACTTCGGCGCGCAGCGCCTCCACGGGGTCAGGTGCGCCGTCGGCGGCAGCGGTTTCGTCGTGTACGTCCTGCGTCGGGTCCATGCTCATGTCAACGGTTCGCTACGCGGCGGGATGCCGCACCGTGCACAGGAATGGGGGTACCCCCGGCCGGATTCAAGCCGCCCCGTCCAGCGCCGCTCCCAGCACCGCCGCAGTGGCCTCCACCACCGGGATCACCCGCTCGTAGGCCATCCGGCTGGGGCCGATGACGCCCAGCACGCCCAATATCCGGCCGTCGCGGCCATAGGGCGCGGCCACCAGCGACATGCCCTCCAGCGGTGCCAGCCCGGTTTCCTCGCCGATGAACACCCGCAGCCCCGGCGCCCGGGCCGTGCGTTCCAGCAATTGCAGCAACTCGCGTTTCTCCGCGAACGCCTCGAACAGCGCGCGCAGGCGATCCAGATCCCCCAGTTCCTGCAAGCCCAGCAGGCGGGTCTGCCCGGCCACCAGCATGTCGTCTTCCTGCGCCGGGGCAAACGCCTGCTCGGCCAGGCCCAGGGAATTGGCCAGCAACACTTCCATTTCACTGCGGGCATCGCGCAGTTCGCGCAGCAACGCGGCGCGGATGACGGTCAGCGACTGCCCGGCGAAATGCGCGTTCAAGTAATTGGCTGCCTGCTCCAATTCCGAGGGTGCAAACGCCCGCCGCACCTGCACCACCCGGTTCTGCACCTCGCCATCGGCGAACACCAGGATCGCCAGCACCCGCTGCGGGTCCAGCGCCACGAAATCGATCTGCCGGAAGGCGAAACTCTCCCGCTTCGGCACGCTGACCATGCCGGCGAAATGGGTCATCGCCGCCAATAATTCCGAGGTCGAACCCAGCAGCGTCTGGGTGCCAGCGCCGGCCGGCAGCCCGCTGCGCAGGCGATCCACGTCCTGCGTACCCAGCGGCTTGACCTGCAACAGCGAGTCCACGAACAGGCGGTAGCCCTGCGCGGTGGGAATGCGCCCGGCCGAGCTGTGCGGCGCAGCCAGCAGGCCGGCGTCTTCCAGCGAAGCGAGGATATTGCGGATGGTGGCCGCGCTGACGTCCAGCCCCGCGTGCTTCGCCAGCGTCTGCGAACCCACCGGCTCGCCGTCGCGGATATGCCGCCCCACCAGCGTGCGCAGCAATTGCCGGGCGCGCGGGTCATGGGTGATGTCGGGGGCGGGCTTGCGGGCCATGCCCTGCGTTGTAAGCCGCAACCGCTACCGCGTGCAAGCCCGCGCAGGCACAATGCGCAGCCATGCTGACCCGCCTGTCGATCCGTGATTTCGCCGTCGTCACCCATGCCGAACTGGATTTCGGCGCGGGCCTGACCGTCATTTCCGGCGAAACCGGCGCCGGCAAATCGCTGCTGGTGGATGCGCTGGGCTTTTTGTCCGGTGCACGGGCCGATGCCGGTGCGGTGCGGCACGGCGCGCAACGTGCGGAGCTGAGCGCCGAATTCGCGCTGACCGACTGCCCCGCCGCCGTCAGCTGGCTCACCAACGCCGAACTGGACGAAGAAGGCGCCTGCCAACTGCGCCGCACCCTGCGCGCCGACGGTGGCAGCAAAGCGTGGATCAACGGCCGCAGCGTGACGCTTGCGCAATTGACGGAACTGGCGGGCTTGCTGGTGGAAATCCACGGCCAACACGCCCAGCAGGCGCTGCTGGAACGCCCCCAGCAAACCCGCCTGCTGGACGATTTCGCCCGCCATCCGG
>JAGWUF010000102.1 GCA_028868545.1 Lysobacteraceae bacterium
TCGGCACTGGTGCGCAAAGGGCTGGCACCCGCCGCCGCACCGCAGCAGCGTAACGGCATCCGGTTGATGCCGGTGCGCGCCGATGCGCGGCCCACGTCTCTGGCCGAGATCAACCAATTGCGCGACGAATCCCCGTGAGCACCGCAAAACGGAAGGGGCGGGTGGAAGATGCCGCGCCGCCGTGGCCCACGGCAGCCCCCATCTGGCTGCTGGACGTCAATGTCCTGCTGGCGCTGCTGGATCCGGTGCATCCGCACCACGCACCGGCACATGCGTGGTTTGCCAGCGCCAGCGCCGGCTGGGCCAGCTGCGCCATCACCCAGAACGGCGCGCTGCGGATCATGTCGCACCCGCGCTACGGCAATGCGCTGGCGTCCACCGCTGCCGCCGCAGAGCTGCTGGCGGCGCTGTGCCGGCTGCCCGGGCACGTGTATTGGCCAAGCGATCTCAGCCTGCTGGATTCAGCATTGATCGACCGCGACCGTTTGCTGGCCTCCGAGCAGGTGACGGATACCTACCTGCTGGCGCTTGCGGTGCAGCACGGTGGCCGGTTGGCCACCTTCGACAAGCGCTTGATCACCAGCGCGGTACGCGGAGGGGATGCGGCGAAATTCGTGATTGGCTGAGTGTGGCGGCTCAGCCGTCCAGCACTTCCCAACGCGCGTAGGCGGCGTCCAGCTCGGCCTGCTGCGCCGCAAGTTCCGCATTCGCGCGCTGCTGGGCGCTTGTGTCTTGCTTGTAGAAAGCGGCGTCCTGCATGGCGGCGCTGCGTGCGGCGATGTCGGTTTCCAGTTGTTCGATTTTTGCGGGCAGCAGCTCCAGTTCGCGCTGGTCCTTGAAGCTGAGTTTCTTCTTTGCCGGCGGCGCTGCAGCGGCCGTTGCTGTAGCGGTGGGCGCTGCCGGTTTTGCTGCGGTGGCGGTGGCAGTCGCTGACGGCCGCTGCCGCAGCCAATCGCTGTAGCCGCCCACGTATTCGCCCAGCCGGCCGTCGCCTTCCAGTGCCAGCGTGCTGGTCACCACGTTGTCCAGGAAATCGCGGTCGTGGCTGACCAGCAGCAGGGTGCCGGTGTAGTCCAGCAGCAGCTCTTCCAGCAGTTCCAGCGTTTCCACGTCGAGGTCGTTGGTGGGTTCGTCCATCACCAGCAGATTCGAAGGCTGGGCGAACAGTCGCGCCAGCAGCAGGCGGTTGCGTTCGCCGCCGGACAGGCGGGTGATCGGCGCACGCGCGCGCTCCGGGCTGAACAGGAATTCCTGCAGGTAGCCGATGATGTGCTTGCGGCTGCCGTTGATCTCCACGAAATCGCGCCCGCCGGCCACGTTTTCCAGCGCGCTGCGGGTTTCGTCCAGCTGGCTGCGGTGCTGGTCGAAGTAGGCGATCTGCAGGTTGGTGCCCAGCGTCACCGTGCCGGCGTCCGGCGTCAGTTCGCCCAGCAGGATCTTCAGCAGGGTCGACTTGCCGGAGCCGTTCGGGCCGATGATGCCGACCTTGTCGCCGCGCAGGATGGTGGTCGAGGCGTCGCGCAGGATGATCTTGTCGCCGAACGCCTGCGACACGCCGGTCATCTCGATGACCTTCTTGCCGGACGCCTGCGCGCTGGCGGCCTCCATCTTCACCTTGCCGGTCAGTTCGCGGCGCGCGGCGCGCTCGCGGCGCATCGCCTTGAGCGCGGTGACGCGGCCTTCGTTGCGGGTGCGGCGGGCCTTGATGCCCTGCCGGATCCACACCTCCTCCTGCGCCAGCAGCTTGTCGAAGCGGGCGTTTTCCTGTGCTTGCGCATGCAGGCGCTCTTCGCGGCGACGCAGGTAGTTGTCGTAGTCGCCGGGCCAGCTGGTCACCTGGCCGCGGTCGATCTCGACGATGCGGGTGGCCAGCGCACGCAGGAAGCTGCGGTCGTGGGTGACGAAAACGAGACTGCCGGCGAACGACTTGAGGAAGCCTTCCAGCCAGTCGATCGCCTCGATGTCGAGGTGGTTGGTGGGCTCGTCGAGCAGCAGGATGTCGGGCGCGCGCACCAGCGCCTGCGCCAGCAGCACGCGCCGCTTCATGCCGCCGGAGAGCGCGGCGAAATCCGCGTCCTCCGGCAGTTCCAGCCGCTCCAGCACCTGCTGCACGCGGCGATCCAGATCCCAGCCGTGGCGCGCTTCGATCTGCGTCTGCGCCGCCGCCATCGCGTCCATGTTGCCGTCGTGCACGGCGTGGTGGAAGCGTGCCAGCAGCGCGCCCAGATCGCCCAGCCCCTCGGCCACCACGTCGAACACGCTGCCGTGGGTGTCCTGCGGCACTTCCTGCGCCATCCGCGCCACCACCACGCCGTTCTGCACGCGCAGCTCGCCGTCGTCGGGCTTGATGTCGCCGGCCATCAGCCGCATCAGGGTGGATTTGCCGGCACCGTTGCGGCCGACGATGCAGACGCGTTCGCCGGGTTCGATGGTGAGGTTGACCTGTTCAAGCAGCAGCGGGCCGCCGACGCCGTAGTCGGCGTTCTGGAATTGGAGGAGGGGCATGCGGGCATTTTACGTCGGGTGCCGATCGCATCGTGCCGCGGGGCGGAATCAGCTGCTTTCGCAGGTCTTCCGTTTGCGGATGCCATGCTGGCGTCCAGTCTCACATTCTGGGACGATGATCGGACACGATGTCCGCTTTCCGTCCCAGTGAGCTTTGGCAACATGGAAGACCCCATCCCCTACCTGCTGGCCCTGCGCCGGCATCTTTCGCAGGCCGACATTGCCCGCGCGCTGCAGACCACCGCGCGTACCGTACGGCGCTGGGAAACCGGCGAAACCGAGCCGCCGCCCTATCTGCTGGATGCACTGCGCCAGCGCATGCTGCTGCCGCAGGAGCAGCCGCAGGCTGCGGACGAACCGGCTGCATTCCGCTTCATCGATCTGTTTGCCGGCATCGGCGGTCTGCGCGCGGCGTTTCAGGCGCAGGGCGGCCGCTGCGTGTTCACCAGCGAGTACGACGCCTACGCGCAGAAGACCTATCTGGCCAATTTTCCCGATGCCATCGATCACATGGCCGGCGACATCACCCAGGTGAAGGCCTGTGACATCCCCGATCACGACGTGTTGCTGGCCGGCTTTCCCTGTCAGCCTTTCAGCATTGCCGGGGTGTCCAAGAAGAACGCGCTGGGGCGGGCGCACGGGTTTGCCGATGAAACCCAGGGCACGCTGTTCTTCGACGTGCAGCGGATCATCGCGGAAAAGCGGCCGGCCGCGTTCCTGCTGGAGAACGTGAAGAATCTGGTCAGCCACGACAAGGGCAACACCTTCCGGGTGATTCGCGGCGTGCTGGAAGACGAACTGGGCTACACGATCCACTGCAAGGTGCTGGATGGCGGCCACTGGGTGCCGCAGCACCGCGAGCGCATCCTGATCGTCGGTTTCCGCGAGCCGGCCGATTTCGACTGGCAGGACGTGCGGATCCCCGGCACGCGGCGCGTGCTGGGCGACATCCTGCATCCGCAGGACGGCAGCGAGGCGCCGGAAGGGCACTACACCATCGGCCCGAAGGCGCAGGTGGATGCGCGCTACACGCTGACCCCGAAGCTGTGGGCCTATCTGCAGGCGTATGCGGCCAAGCACAGGGCGGCGGGCAACGGCTTCGGCTACGGGCTGGTGAACGCGCAGAGCGTGACCCGCACCCTGTCGGCGCGCTACTACAAGGATGGTTCGGAAATTCTCCTGTCGCAGGG
>JAGWUF010000103.1 GCA_028868545.1 Lysobacteraceae bacterium
CTCTTCCCACACAAGGAGCACCACCATGACGTCCCGAGTTGCACTGGTTACCGGTGGCACCGGCGGCATCGGCACCGCCATCGTCAAGCGTCTGGCCGACATGGGCCACAAGGTAGCCACCAACTACCGCAATGAAGAGAAGGCGCGGGCGTGGCAGGACAAGATGAAAGCCGACGGTTACGACGTCTTTCTGGCCAAGGGCGATGTCACTTCGCCGCAGGAAGCCGAAGCCATGGTGCGCGAAGTGGAAGCCCGGCTCGGCCCGGTGGACATTCTGGTCAACAACGCCGGCATCACCCGCGATGGCACCTTCCACAAGATGAAGGTCGACCAGTGGACCGATGTCATCAACACCAACCTCAACTCCTGCTTCAACGTCACCCGCCCGCTGATCGAGGGCATGCGCGAGCGCAAATGGGGCCGGATCATCCAGATCAGCTCGATCAACGGTCTCAAAGGCCAGTACGGCCAGGCCAACTACGCGGCGGCCAAGGCCGGCATGCACGGCTTCACCATTTCGCTGGCACGTGAAAATGCCCGCAATGGCATCACCGTCAACACCATCTCGCCCGGCTACATCGCCACCGACATGGTGATGGCGGTGCCGGAGGAAGTGCGCGCCAAGATCGTCGCCGACATTCCCACCGGCCGCCTCGGCACGCCGGCGGAAATCGCCTACGGCGTGGGTTTCCTCGCCGACGAACAAGCCAGCTGGATCACCGGCAGCAACCTCGACATCAACGGCGGCCACCACATGGGCTGGTAAGGTAGCCTGCACCCCGTCGCCCACCTTCACCCTGGAGAACGCATGTCCACGCCCGATCCCGCACCCCGCAAATCCAATGGCGGCCGTTATCTGTTCCTGCTGATCCTCGGCCTGGCGCTGGGCGTCATCGCCACGGTGATGGTGCTGCGGGCTCTGGATGCACGCAAAGATCATTTCCCTGCTGCGTTGATGGAAGTGCAGGGTTGGCACATGGGCCAGTTGAAAGGGGCGATGGAGCAGAACCGTTGCAGCGCCAGCGACGTGATGCCGCACCTGCAGGCGCTGCGCGCGATGTCCAATGACCTTGAACCCGCCTTCCCCGACCTGCGCGACGATGAGCGTTTCAAGAGTGCCGCCGCCGCCATGCGTGGCGCGGTGGACAAGGCGATCACCGCCCCGCCGCTGAGCTGCGAGAGCCTGGCCGGCACCATGAAAGCGATTGGCGACACCTGCAAGGGCTGCCATCGCGACTTCAAGAACTGACCCCGGTCAGCCGTTCGCGACAAAGGCCACCCGTGCGGTGGCCTTTGTTTTTTTCTCTCGCCATCCGCATGTTGTCGCCATGGACTGGAATCTGCTGCTGTATCTGCTGGCCGTCGTTTTCGTGCTGGTCGGCCTGGCCGGCGTGCTGCTGCCGGTGCTGCCGGGTGCGCCGCTGGTCTTCCTCGGCTTGTTGTTCGCCGCCTGGGCCGATGGGTTTGCGCATGTCGGCTGGCCGACCTTGGTACTCCTGGCGGTACTGACCCTGCTCGCGCTGGTCGTGGATTTCTGGGCCACCGCGCACGGCGCCAAACGTGTGGGAGCCAGCGGTCTGGCCATGCTCGGGGCCACACTGGGTACGGTGGTCGGGCTGTTCTTCGCCCTGCCCGGCCTGGTACTGGGCCCGTTCATCGGTGCGGTGGCCGGCGAATTGCTGCATCGACGCAGCCTGCATCCGCAGACGCTGGGGCATGCGGGCAAGGTCGGTGCCGGCACCTGGCTGGGCCTGTTGCTGGGAACCGCCCTCAAACTGGCGCTGGCCTTTACCATGCTGGGTGTGTTCGCCCTGGCGTGGTGGCTATGACCGCCCGCCGGCCTGCCCGACCGCCAACTCGACCGCCAACCCGATTGCCATGTCCCTGAGCTTCGCTATCGCCCCATCACACACCCTGTCCCAGCGCTTCCTCGAGGCGATGGAACAGGTGCAGGACAAGCTGCTGCACTTGCTGGCCAGCTCGCCCTTGCTGCTGCTGGCCATCCTGATCGTGCTGGCTGCCGTCTGGCTGGGGGGGTTCATCAGCCGCAGGATGCGCATCCTGACCCGCATCAGCCGCAGCAACCCGTACATGGACGGACTGCTGCGCAATTCCGTGCAGGTGCTGATCGGGCTGGCCGGCGTGCTGGTGGCGCTGGATCTGCTGAATGCCACCTCGCTGGTGGGCGCGGTACTGGGCTCGGCCGGCGTGGTCGGGCTGGTGCTGGGCTTCGCCTTCAAGGACATCGCCGAGAACTACATCGCCGGGGTGTTGCTGAGCCTGCGCCAGCCCTTCGCACCCGGCGACAGCGTGCGCATCGACAGTTACGAAGGCAAGGTCATCGCGCTCAATTCCCGCGCCACCTACCTCATGACCGCCGAAGGCAACCACCTGCAATTGCCCAATAGCCTGGTATTCAAGTCGGTTCTGCTGAATTTTTCGCGCAACCCGCAACGTCGGTTCGATTTCCAGATTGCGGTGGGCAACCGCGCCTCGCTGCACAAGGCCATGGATCTGGGCACCGCCACGCTGGCCGGCATCGAAGGCGTGTTGCCGCAGCCGGCCCCCGCCGCGCTGATCCTGAACCTCGGCAACGATGGTGCCACCTTGCAATTCACCGGCTGGATCGACCAATCCCGCAATGACCTTTCCCGCACACGCAGCGAGGCGATGCGACGTTTGCGCCGGATCTTGTGGGAAGCCGGCATCCCGGCACCCGAAGCCGTGCAGCGGGTGGTGGTGGTGCGCAACGGCAGCGAACAGATGCCGTTGCCGGAAAACGGGCAAGCGCGCGACACCTCGGTGGATCGCACGCTGGACGCGCAACTGGGGCGCGCGCGCGCGCTGGAAGATGGCGACGACCTGCTGGAAACGCCGTCCCGGCCTCAACTGCCGTAAAGCAGCCAGCGACGGGCGTCGTCCTCGTTCGAAAACACGCGGTTGGTCAATCCCTGCTCGCTGCCGAGGATCTGCGCCAGTTCGCTGCCCTGGATGTCGTCACACAGCTCGACGAAGGCCACCCGAATCGCCGCAAACCCCGCTTCCACCTGCACATCGACGACGGCGTCGATGTCGGGAATATCCACCGTCGCCAGCAGCTCTTCGACCACCAGCAAGCGTGTGGCCGCCTGCGCTCGGCACGCATCGCCCAGCATCCGCCACATCGCCGTCGAGACTTCCAGCGAATCGGTGCCGTCGAAGACGTGGGCGCGCAGATAACCGGGCTCGTTGTCATAGCGAATCCGGAAGCCCGGACCTTCGACGACGCGGGAAGCACTCACGCCAGCACCGCCAACGGAATCTTGCCGATCTTCGCCTGCCATTCGCGCGGGCCGGTCTGGTGCACCGAGGTGCCGGTGCTGTCCACCGCCACGGTCACCGGCATGTCCTTGACCTCGAACTCGTAGATCGCCTCCATGCCGAGATCCGCGAAGCCAACGACCTTTGCCGCCTTGATCGCCTTCGACACCAGGTAGGCCGAACCGCCGACCGCCATCAGGTACACCGACTGGTGCTTGCGGATCGCCTCCAGCGCCGCCGGGCCGCGCTCGGCCTTGCCGATCATGCCCAGCAGGCCGGTTTGCGCCAACACCTGCTCGGTGAACTTGTCCATGCGGGTGGCGGTGGTGGGGCCGGCCGGGCCGACCACCTCGTCGCGCACCGGGTCCAC
>JAGWUF010000051.1 GCA_028868545.1 Lysobacteraceae bacterium
CGCCAAGCCGGGCTATCGCGTCGCAGGGTGCCATCGGTACAACGATGCCGAAGGCCGCGAGCTGTTCCGCGTCGCGCGCCTCAAACATCCCGAGGCCGACAAGATCATCCGGCCCATGCACCGCGATGGCGCGCGCTATCGCACCGGCAGGCCCGAACGTCCGGCGACGGGCTGGCCGCTGTATGTGCCGCCGTATCCGCTGGTCGAGACTGAGCCGGTTTTCGTGGTCGAGGGCGAAGCTTGCGCCGATGCACTGGCCCGGCAGGGCTTGACCGCCGTCACCAGTGGCAGCGCGGACAGTGCCGATGCCGCCGACTGGACGCCGCTGCAAGGTCGCAGGGTGCGCCTGTGGCCAGACCACGACGGCGCAGGCGCGAGGTACGCCGACAAGGTGGAAGCTCGCCTGCGCGCGCTGGGCTGCGTTGTGGAACGTATCGACGTGATGCCGTTGAATCTGCCCGACAAGGGCGACTGCGTGGACTGGTTGCAGGCCAATCCATTGGCGACGGCAGATGACCTGCGCGCACTGGAATGTGTTGTAAGCCCTGCGGGCAAAGAACGCGACACTTCGCCAAGCGATGCGAACATGCCGCCTGCCGTCATCCTCCGCAAAGGATCGAGCTACAGGCCGACCCGGACGGATTGGCTGTGGAATGGTTGGCTCGCTGCGGGAAAGCTGGCGATTCTCGGCGGCCAGCCCGGCACCGGGAAGACCACGATTGCGCTGGCGCTGGCGGCAACCGTCACCACGGGCGGGCGCTGGCCGAGCGGCGCGCATGCAGAGCGTGGAAGCGTGGCGGTTTGGTCGGGCGAGGATGAGCCCGACGATACATTGATCCCGCGCCTGCTGGCTGCTGGTGCGGACGTTGACCGGGTGCATGTCGTCGCGGGTGTGCGCGATGGTAAGGAGGTGCGCGCGTTCGATCCTGCGCGGGATTGCGATTCGCTGGCCGCAGCATTGGCGGGCATTCCAGACCTGCGGCTGTTGATCGTTGACCCGGTCGTTTCCGCAGTGGCGGGCGACTCGCACAAGAACGCCGAGGTTCGGCGCAGCTTGCAACCGCTGGTGGACATTGCCAGCCGCCACCGCTGCGCGCTGCTGGGCATTACTCACTTCACGAAAGGCACGGCAGGCCGGGAGCCCGTCGAGCGCATTACCGGCTCGCTGGCATTCGGTGCGTTAGCCCGGCTGGTGCTGGTGACGGCGAAGGCGGAGGCGAAGGACGGCGAACCCGCGCGGCGGTTCCTGGCTCGTGCGAAGTCGAACATCGGCCCGGACGGCGGCGGCTTTGCCTACGATCTGGAGCAATGCGAGGTGCAGGGGCATGCGGGCGTTGAGGCTTCGCGCGTCTTGTGGGGTGCCGCACTGGAAGGTTCAGCGCGCGAGCTGCTGGCGTCGGCGGAAGCGGTGGAGGATGAGCCCGGCGCAGATTCGGCGGGCTTCCTGCGCGAGCTGCTGCACTTTGGTTCACGTCCAGCAAAAGAGGTGTTTGCAGAGGCGTCGGCGGCTGGATTCTCGAAGGACGCCATGCACCGGGCAAAGCGGAAAATCGGTGCGGTGGCGGTCAAGGACGGAATGGCCGGCGGCTGGCGCTGGCGTGAACCGCCCCGGCAATCCCGGAGGCCATTGGGTTTGAGTCACGCAGCCTGAAGCTGTGCTTCCCGCTTTTCCGCCTGTTTCCGATGATAAGCCGCTTCGGCTTCTGCTGGCGGGATGTACCCGATCGGCCCGAGCAGCCGCTTGTGGTTGAACCAGGCCACCCAGGCCAACGTGGCCAGTTCCACCTCTTGCAGGTTCTTCCACGAACACCGGTGGATCACCTCGGCCTTGTACAAGCCGTTGATCGTCTCGGCCAGTGCGTTGTCGTAGCTGTCGCCGACACTGCCCACCGATGGCGCGATGCCCGCTTCGGCTAGTCGCTCGCTGTAGCGGATCGACACGTACTGCACGCCGCGATCGCTGTGGTGGATCAGTCCCTCCGTCGGCCTGCGCGCGTGCACGGCCTGCTCCAGCGCATCCAGCACGAACTGCGTTTGCATCGACGCCGAGACCTTCCAGCCGACAATCCGCCGCGCGTACACGTCGATCACGAAGGCCACGTACACGAACCCGGCCCAGGTCGAGACGTAGGTGAAGTCGCTCACCCACAGCTGATCCGGGCGCTCGGCCTTGAACTGCCGATTGACCAGATCCTGCGGACAGGCCGCAGCCTTGTCGCCGCGCGTGGTTCTGACCGTCTTGCCGCGCACCACGCCGCGTATGCCCAGCTGCCGCATCAAGCGCTCCACCGTGCATCGCGCCACATCCCACTGCTCACGGTTCAGTTGCTTCCACACCTTGTCCGCGCCGTACACCTGCCGGTTCTCCGCCCACACCCGCCGCACCTGCGGCCGCAAGGCCTGGTCGCGGTGCCAGCGCGGCGGCTGCAAGGTCGGATCGCGCCGACGCGCCGCGTGCTGGTAATACGTGGACGGCGCAATCGGCAACACCTTGCAGATCGGCTCGACGCCGTACACGTCCCGGTGTTCGTCAATGAAACCGGTCATGGCTTGAATCGGCGGTCGAGCTCCGCCTGGGCAAAATAGGCCGATGCCTTGCGCAGAATCTCGTTCGCCTGGCGCAGCTCGCGCACCTCGCGCTGCAAGGCCTTCATCTGCGCCCGCTCGTCCGTCGTCAGCCCGGGCCGCTGGCCGCCATCGCGCTCGGCCTGCCGCACCCACAGCCGCAGCGTCTCCGCCTTGCAGCCGATCTTCGCCGCAATCGACCCGATCGCCGCCCACTGCGAATCGTGTTCATCCCGGTGCTCGAAGACCATCCGCACCGCTCGCTCCCTGACCTCAGGGGAGTACCGCGTCAACTTGTTGCTCATCGCTCCATCCTCTCAAAGATTGGAGCCTCCGAGAAAGACGGGGCGGTTCAAGCTAGTGTAGCCGCTGCTTATGCCGCCTGCTTCCTAGTTTTAATAGCGTGCGGCATCGTGCTTTGGCGCACGTATTGCGAGGGAATTGGGTGCATCGGCAAGGGCATCGCATGGTTAGCTTGGACTGTCGGATTTGCAGTAGCGCTTATGGTTGGTTTTGTCGCAAGTCGCAATTATCATGGCGTTGGCCACGTAACAATACGGTATCTTCTTGCTCTTCAGGCTGCCGCTGGCGTCGTCCTCGCCATTTACTGGGTCGCGCGGCAAGCGGCCTAACTATTCGTCAAGCCGAGCCCGCTTCGTGGCAGCGAAGGCATGGCAGATAAAGCTTGCCATGCATTCGCTGCCACTGCGCAGGTCGGCTTAACTCAGGTGTTAGACCGCAAGATGAAGTTCTCGTCGTCCGTTGCGCTTACCCATCGTCTGTGCCGATCAAGGTTTTGGTCCTGCCCCCGTCCCACGGACACCCGAATAAGCGATTCAATATCGCAACCCGAGGTGATCGAGATGACGAAGAAGAAGATTGAGGCAAAGACGGATCGTAAGCGCTACAGCGCGGAATTCAGGCAACAGGCGCTGCTACGGGCATGGTGTACCTGCTGCGGCAAAGGATTTGGACCTGCAGGCCGCGCAGCTGTATGCCTGGCGAGGCAAGGCGCAGCGATTGCTGCAGAGTCGGAGGCGGCTTGCCTCAAAAAGGCAGCAACGCACGTGTTGCACCTGCCTTGTCGGCTTGCGTTGTCTTCAGCATGGGCCCACCAGGACTCGAACCTGGAACCAAGGGATTATGAGTCCCCTGCTCTGACCATTGAGCTATGGGCCCGCAACGGGGAATTGTAGCGGCTGGATGCAAAAAACCCGCCGGCGGGCGGCGGGTTTTTCGGGGAAGACGGCGTGCGGGCTCAATCGATGTCGAGGAAGCTGCGCAGGGTTTCCGAGCGGCTGGGGTGGCGCAGCTTGCGCAGGGCCTTGGCTTCGATCTGGCGGATGCGTTCGCGGGTCACGTCGAACTGCTTGCCGACCTCTTCCAGGGTGTGGTCAGTGTTCATGTCGATGCCGAAACGCATGCGCAGCACCTTGGCTTCGCGCGGGGTCAGGCCGGCCAGCACGTCGCGCACGGTTTCGATCAGGTTGATGTCGGTGGTGGCGTCGATCGGCGACATCACGTTGGTGTCCTCGATGAAGTCGCCCAGATGCGAGTCTTCATCGTCGCCGATCGGGGTCTCCATCGAAATGGGCTCCTTGGCGATTTTCATGACCTTGCGGATCTTGTCCTCGGGCATGTCCATTTCCTTGGCCAGCTCCTCCGGCGTGGCCTCGCGGCCGTACTGCTGGAGCATCTGGCGGGAAATGCGGTTGAGCTTGTTGATCGTCTCGATCATGTGCACCGGGATGCGGATGGTGCGCGCCTGGTCGGCGATCGAGCGGGTGATCGCCTGGCGGATCCACCACGTGGCGTAGGTCGAGAACTTGAAGCCGCGGCGGTGCTCGAACTTGTCGACCGCCTTCATCAGGCCGATGTTGCCTTCCTGGATCAGGTCGAGGAACTGCAGGCCGCGGTTGGTGTACTTCTTGGCGATGGAGATGACCAGGCGCAGGTTGGCCTCGACCATTTCCTTCTTGGCCTTGCGCGCCTTGGCTTCGCCATAGGCCATCGCGCGGTTGATTTCCTTGAGGTCGGCCAGGGTCACCTGGATCTTCTTCTCGATCTCGAGGGTGGCTTCCTGTTCGGCAATGATCTTCTCGCGCACGTCGCGCAGGGCGCTGCCCCACTTCTGCTTGCGCTTGAGCAGCTCATCCACCCACTCCAGATTGGTCTGGTTGCCTTCCCAGGCCTTGATGAACTCCTTGCGCGGCATCTTGGCCACGCGGGTGGCCAGATCGAGAATGCGGCGTTCGTGTTCCTTGATCTGATTGACGGCGTCGCGCAGCTGCCTCACCAGCACGTCGGTCAACGGCAGCGGCAATTTGAGCGTGACGAAGACTGCAGCCATGTCATCGCGTGCCTTGAGGGCCGGTTTGGCATTGATGCCGCCCTTGGCCACGGCCTTCAGGAAGCGGGCGTGTGCCGCCCCCATGGCCTCCATGCGCGCCGCCACTTCGACCGGATCCGGGCCGGTCGGTGCCGGCTCGTCGGCACCATCGGCAGTTTCGTCTTCGTCTTCATCCACCTCGGTGTCGGCGCTCTCGACGGCGACTGGAATGACTTCCGGCTCGGGCTCTTCGTCATTGAAGCCCACCACGATTTCGGCCAACCGCTTCTTGCCTGCCTTGTGCTGGGCATAGTCTTCCAGCAGCATCTGCGGCGACAGCGGGAAGCTGGCCAGCGCGGCGTTCATCTGCGCCAAGCCTTCCTCGATGCGTTTTGCAATCGCGATTTCGCCCTCGCGGGTCAGCAGGTCCACCGTGCCCATCTCGCGCATGTACATGCGCACCGGGTCGGTGGTGCGACCGCCTTCGGCATCCAGTGACGTCAGCGCCGCGGCGGCTTCCTCGGCGGCGGTTTCATCGACTTCACGGCCACCTACCTGCTGGCCGGCCAGCAGCATGGTTTCCACATCGGGGGCGGCCTCGTGCACCTCGATGCCCATGCCGTTGATCATGCCGATGATGTCTTCGATCTGCTCCGGATCGACCATGTCGTCGGGCAGGTGGTCGTTGACCTCGGCATAGGTCAGGTACCCCTGCTCCAGACCCTTGCTGATCAGGAGCTTGATGTCGGACTGGGGGGCTGCTTGCCGTTCGTTGGCCATGGGCGATGTACCGTATCGAGTGGATCTGCGCGTGACGCAGCAAAGAGAACCAAGCATTATACCGCGCCAGAGCGCGAACTGCTTGCCCGCCAGCCTGGCCGGTCAGGGCCGCAGCAGGAAGGTCGCCGGCCCGTCATTACTCAGACTGACCACCATATGGGCGCCAAACCGCCCGGTTTCCACCCCCGGCGCGTGCATTTCCCTGCAAATTTCGACCAGGCGCGCAAAACTGCGTTCAGCTTCCTGCGGCGGGGCGGCGGTGGTGAAGCTGGGGCGCATGCCGCTGCGGGTGTCGGCGGCCAGCGTGAATTGACTGACCAGCAGCAGGCCTCCGGCGATGTCCGTCAGAGAACGGTTCATCTTGCCGGCCGCATCTTCGAAAATGCGATAACCCAGCATCCGCTGGGCAAGCCGGTGCAAGTGCGCTTCGGTATCGCCCGGCTCGATCGCCACCAGGGCCAGCAGGCCGGGGCCGATGGCACCGACCACAACGCCCTCCACCGTGACGGAGGCTTGGTGGACACGCTGAAGCAAGGCAAGCATGGCGGCATTGTAGGCGCGCGCGCCCATGCCTGGCGGTTTGTCCGCGGCGAACAGGCGGCGGCTTGGCTTACACTGCGCCGATGCACTCCCTGTTTCGTTTGCTGCACTGGCCACAACGGCCGGAACCGCCATCCGCGATGCAGCGCGACCATGTGCAATTCAGACTCGACGATGGCCGCGACGTCGCCGTGCGACGGGTGCGGGATCCGCGCGCACGCCGGATCAAGCTGGCGGTGGACGAACGCGGCGTGCGGCTGACCCTGCCCGCCCGCGCATCACTGGCGGCAGGTCAGGCATTCCTGCACGAGCATCGTGGCTGGCTGGCGCAGCAACTGGCGGTACAGGCAGTCGCGCAGGGTGCGGGCTTGTTGCGCGACATCACTCCCCATTTGCCGCTGCGCGGGGTTGACCTGCCGCTGCGTTGGCAGGCCGGGCGCACCACCGCGCTGGAACTGCAAGCAACCGGCGGGCTGTGCTGCACGGTGACCGCCAACGCCGGCACTGCCGCGCTGCAACGTGCGCTGCGGGATTTCTACGAAGCCCAGGGACGTGCCGATCTGGGCCGCTGGCTGCCCACCTACCTGCCCGGCCTGCCGCGCACACCGCGCAAGTTCGTGTTCAAGCGTCCCAGCGGGCAATGGGGCTCGCTGGCGCCGGATGGCACCGTGGCGCTGGATCTGGCGTTGCTGCTGGGGCGCCCTGCGGCATTCGAATATGTGCTGGTGCACGAGCTGTGCCACCTGCTGCATGCGGACCATTCCACCGGGTTCTGGCAAGCCGTGGAAGCGCGATTCCCCGGCTGGCGTGCGGAACGCGCCTATCTGCGCAGCGAGGGGCGCGCACTCAAGGGCCGGTTGCGGCAGTTGCTGGCCGGATGAAACGGCAATCCGCGTTCCCCTGCTGAAGACGCCATCGCATCCGGGGAATGCTCACATGAAAACCTATGTTCGTCCGTTGACCTGCCTGCTGTTGCTCGCCGCCGTCATTGCCCTGCCCGCCTGCAAGAAGGCGACGGAAAAGATGACCGAGGCCGCATTGGAGCGCGCCACCGGGGTGAAGGTGGACAAGGATGGCAACAAGGCCACCATCAAGACCGAGAAAGGCGATGTCAACATCGCCACCGCCGATGCCGACGGCAATGTGAGCCTGCCCGCGGGCTTCCCCGCCGATGTCATTCTGCCCGGCAAGCATAAAGTGGCCAGCGTGGTGGACATGGCCGGGATGCAGATGGTCAACCTGACCACCCCCGAGGCGATGAATTCGGTGTATGCCGAGACCGACAAAGGCATGCAGGCGGGGGGTTGGAAGCGGGATGTGGCGATGCAGAACGGCGACGGGGCCACCTTGGCCTTCAGCAAGGAAAAGCGCCAGGTGTTCTACCAGCTGGGCAAATCCGATGACGGTGGCACCCAGCTGGCAATTCGCACCGGCACCGGCGAATAAGCCTCAACGCGTCAGAAACGCCTGAATCAGGCCGGCCACCGCGGCAGGCTGTTGCATGTGCAGGTGGTGGCCACCTTCGAGGAAAGCTGCCTCCCCATTGGCCAGCAGGCCCAGTCGACGCCGGCGTTCGGGGTCGGGCAAATACGGTTGCGCCGGCGTTGCGAACACGCCCAGCGTCGGGCAGGTGATGGCAGCCAGCAGGTCATCCACCTGGGGCGGCGTCATGCGGGTCAGGCTGGGCTGGGTCAGGCGCGGGTCGCTGCGCCAGACCACGCCCCCTGGCACCGCACGCACACCACGCGCAACCAGCAGCCGCAGCAATGCCACATCCAGCCCGCTGCCGGGAACCCGGCTGGCCAGCAGGCGCGCCTGCACGGCGCGCTCGATGTCTGCAAACACGCGCAGGGTGCGCGGTGCGCGCTCGCGTTGCCAGGCCATCGCTTCGCGCATGCGGGTGGCAGTGTGCTCGGGGCTGTCGGTCAAGGCGCCCAACATCTCGATCGCCACCAGCCGGACAATGCGCTGCGGGCAAGCCGCCGCCAGCAAACTGGCGATGCCGGCACCCATCGAATGGCCGAGCAGGCAGAACTGCGACCAGCCCAGTGCGTCGGCGACATCCAGCACCGCGCTCATCGCGGCATGAAAGCTGTATTCGGTGCCGGTCGGCAGGTGCAGGCTGTGGCCATGACCGGGCAAATCCAGCGCCACCAGATTCAGGTCGGGCAGATATTCGGCCAGCGGCAGGAAGCTGGCGGCATTGTCCAGCCAGCCGTGCAGGGCCAGAACCTTCAGGCCGTTGCCGGGCTGGTGCAGGGCGGTGATGCGTCCCAACGGGATGTCGAAATGGACGTCTTGCATCACTGCCAACCGGTATCGCTGCGTACCAGCGCCGCCAGCGCATCGGCATGCGCGGCACTGGCATTCAGGCAGGGAATGTACGCCAGCGTCTTGCCGCCGGCGGTGCGGAATGCCGCCGCAGTCTGCAGGCGGATCTCCTCCAGTGTCTCCAGGCAATCCACGGCAAACCCCGGGCACACCACGTCCACACGCTGCACCCCGGCCCGGGCCATGGCTTCCAGCGTGGGCAAGGTGTAGGGCTGCAACCAGCGCTCGCGCCCGAACCGGGACTGGAAGGTCAGCACGATGTCCCCGTGATGCAATCCCAGTGCCGTCGCGATCGCGGCGGTACTGGCGGCGCACTGCGCGGCATAAGGGTCGCCCTGGCGCACCAGCCGCTGCGGGATGCCGTGAAAGGACAGCAGCAACTTCTCGCCGCGCCCGTGGCGGTGCCAGTGGTTGCGGATCGAATCGGCCACCGCGGCCACCCAGCCGGGATCGACGTGGTAGTTCTGCAGGGTTTGCAGCGGCAGGTCGGGTGCGTGTTGCTGCACCGCATCCAGCACGCTGGCGGTGGTGGTGGTGGAGTACTGCGGATACAGCGGCAGCACCCGCACCCGCTGCATACCGTCCGCGCGCAGCCGTCGCAGCGTGTCGGCCAGCGACGGCGCGCCGTAGCGCATCGCATGCTCCACCCGCCACTCGGACAGGCGCTGTTGCACGGCCTGCGCCAATTCCCGCGTATGGGCCACCAGTGGCGAGCCACCCGGCAGCCAGATCTCGGCGTATTTCTTTGCCACCACCGGACTGCGCCGCGGCAGGATCACCCGCCGCAACAGGGGCCGCCACAGCCAGCGCGGCAGTTGCACGACCCGCGGATCCATCAGGAATTCGTCCAGATACGTCGCCACCGCCTGCGCGGTGGGCGCCGACGGCGTGCCAAGGTTGACCAGCAACAGAACTGGCGGGGGAGATTGCGCGGGCATGTGCATAGAATCGCATGCGCCGCACCCGGACTGGCACGGCTTATCATCGATTCATGACGGCCGCGCCACGATGCTGCCTTATCCCCCGATTGCCGACACGGAGAGCACGATGACCGCCACCCCGCGCCGCCTGACCCTTGCCCTTGCCGTTCTGATCGCCGCCGGCAGCGTTGCCGCCGGTGTGCGCGAGGATGCGCGTGCCGACGATGCGACCCGCGTCCTGAAACAGATCCAGGCCATCCCCGAGTCCTCCATCCCCGACCGCCTGCTGGAAGACGCCAAAGGCATCGTCGTGGTTCCCGACACCATCAAGGCCGGCTTCATGCTGGGCGGCCGCCGGGGCCTGGGCCTGATGGCGGTGAAAACCCCGCAGGGCACCTGGTCGAATCCGGTGTACGTGAAGTTGTCCGGGGCCAGTTTCGGCCTGCAGGCCGGTGTGCAGTCGGCCGATGTGATCCTGGTGTTTCGCAGCGAGCGCGGGCTGGACAACATCGTCAACGGCAAGTTCACCCTCGGCGCCGATGCCGGCGTGGCCGCAGGCCCGGTGGGCCGCAATGCCGCCGCCGCCACCGATGGCGCGATGAAGGCGGAAATCTGGTCGTGGTCGCGCGCCCGCGGGCTGTTCGCCGGGATTGCGCTGGACGGCGCGGTGCTGCAGATCGACAACGGTGCCAACGCCTCGGCCTATGGCGCCGGCAGCACCCCGCGGATGATTTTCGAGGGCCGCGCGGTGCAGCCGCCGTCACCGACGATCACCGCATTCCGCAACATGCTGGAAGAAGCCACGGCGGCGGCGCGCTATGCCCGGCAACGGGCCAACCCGACGCCGGCGGCAGACCCCGGTGCGGCCACGGTGCAGCCGCTGGAGAGCCACTCCCCGGCAACGGCGGCCCCGCTGCCCAGCACGCAACCTTCGGTGCCGGTGCCGGTCAAACCCTGAGCGTTCCCCCTGCGGGGGGTGGCAATCCGGCTAGAATTCCCATCCATTCCATTTTGAAGGCACGCCATCATGGGCAGTTTCAGCATTTGGCACTGGTTGATCGTGCTGGCGATCGTGCTGCTGGTGTTCGGCACCAAGAAGTTGACCTCGGGCGCACGTGATCTGGGCAAGGCCGTCAACGAGTTCAAGAAAGGCATGAACGGTGACGAGGACAAGCCGCAGGCCCGGCTGGGTGAAGACAAGCCGGCTTCGACCGAGCAGCAGAAACAGCACGACAACTTCGTGCAATAACGCCGCCGGACGCGGCCATGTTTGATTTCTCGCTGGGCGAAATGCTGGTGGTCGCACTGGTGGCGCTGGTGGTGCTGGGCCCCGAGCGGCTGCCCAAGGCCGCCCGCTTTGCCGGCCTGTGGGTGCGCCGCGCGCGCGCGCAGTGGCATGCGGTGAAAACCGAGCTGGAGCAGGAATTGGCCAACGAGGAACTCAAGCGCAGCTTGCAGGCGAGCCGGCAGGCGCTGGCCGAGACCCAGACCGAATTGCACACCCGGCTGCAGGACGCGCAGACGCAGGTGCGCGCGCTGGAGACGGGTGCGCCGGCCGTTGCAGACGAGCTGCAGGATGCGGCGCCTGGCACAGCGCAGGACCCGCCGCGATGACGGATGTCGACGGCGATCTGGAACGCCCGCTGATCACGCATCTGCTGGAACTGCGGATGCGGCTGCTGCGCGGCAGCATCGGCCTGCTGCTGGTGCTGGCCTGTCTGCTGCCGTTCGCCAACACCCTGTACGCCTTCCTGGCCCGGCCCTTGCTGGCCAAACTACCGGCCGGCGGCCAGCTGATCGCCACCCAGGTGGCCTCGCCGTTTTTCGCGCCGATGAAGCTGGCGTTTTTCGTGGCACTGCTGGTGTCGATGCCGTGGCTGCTGTACCAGGCCTGGGCGTTCGTGGCACCCGGGCTGTACAAGCGCGAGAAGAAACTGGCGTTGCCGCTGCTGAGCTCGGCGCTGCTGTTGTTCTATGCCGGCTGCGCCTTCGCCTATTTCCTGGTGTTGCCGATGGTGTTCGGCTTCCTGGCCCGGATCACCCCGGCGGGGGTTGCGATGATGACCGACATCGCCGCCTATCTGGATTTCGTGCTGGTGCTGTTTCTGGCTTTCGGGCTGGCGTTCGAATTGCCGGTGGCGCTGGTGATCCTGGCCTTGCTGGGCTGGGTGACGCCCGAACAACTGCGTGAAGGCCGTGGCTATGCCATCGTCGGCATCTTCATCGTGGCCGCCGTGCTGACCCCGCCGGACGTGGTCAGCCAGTTGATGCTGGCGATCCCGATGTGCCTGCTGTACGAGGCCGGCATCCTGTGCGCCCGCTGGGTCACGCCGCGCAAGCAAGCCGATGGTGCTGCGGCCTCCTGAGCCGGTGCCGGCGCGTTTCTGGACGCGCTACGCCGCATGGTCGCTGGATGCGGCCTGCCTGCTGCCGGGGGTCTGGCTGCTGGGTGCCGGCCCGTTGCGGGCAGCGTTGCACCAGGCGGGCTCGGCCGTACGGGCGTTGTCCGCGGTGATGGGCCGGCTGCTGGAAGCGGCACTGGCGCAGGGGCAGGCCCCCACGGCGCTGGCTCTGACCTGGGTGTCCGATCCGCAACTGCTGGCCGCGATTCAACAGCTGGAATCAGCCCTGTTCACTCTGCTGTTGCTGCCACCCGCTCTGTATGCCCTGCTGGCCGGTGTCTGGACGGTAGCGTTCGAGGCTTCGCCCTGGCAGGCCACCCCCGGCAAACGGGCACTGGGCCTGCGGGTGGCCAGCACAAGCGGCCAGCCGCTGACCCCGGGACAGGCACTGAAGCGTTTTCTGGCGGCCGGCCTGAGCTGGCTCAGCCTCAATCTGGGGCACGCGATGGCGGCCTTCGCGCCGTATCTGGCGCTGCACGACCGGATCAGCCAGACCCGGGTGCTGGCCACGGCCCCTGCATTGCCCGGCTGGGCCCGGCTTTGGCTGGGGCTGCAACTGGCGGGCGGGTTGCTGGCCGCCCTGTGGTTGTACCAGTGGTTGCAGACCGCGATGCAGGCGGCGCTGGACGCCCGCTTGGGCGGGTTCTGACGCGCGGGATCAGGCCTCGAAGCCGTGCATGCCGGGCAGGGCCGGCGGCAGGGCGGTATCACCGAAGGTGTCGCGCCAGGCCAGATAGCTGGCGCCGGCCAGCAGCACCAGCACCACGGCGGCAAAGCCCAGCATCACCAGCATCACCAACGCGCTGCCCACGGCGGCATGAATCAAGCCGCCCACCATCCCCAGCAGCCCCGCCAGCAGCAGTACCACGAAGGCGGCCACCATCATCGCTGCCAGAAACACCACGCCCGCCAGAAGATTGGCGCCGATATTGCGCAGGGAAGCCTGCCAGGCGGCGCGCAGGGCAACATCGAGGCTGCAGCCGGAGAACAACATCAGCGGGATGGAAAACAGCATCAGCGCGTAGCTGAAGTAATTGAAGGCCATCTGCACCAGGAACAGCAGGCCCGGGTGCTGCGGCTCCGGCATGGTCGGCTGTGCCCCCTGCATCGCCGACTGCATGGCTTGCAGGTAGTCGCGCCAATAATCGCCACCGGCCAGAGTCATCATCACTGCGCCACCCAGGATGGCCAGCACCACCTGCACCACACCCAGCCAGGCCAGACGGCGGCCCTGGCGTGCACGCAAGGGGGAAAACACGTCGCGGGCGCGCACCGGGCGGCCGGCTTCGCCTTCCCGGATGACGTGCATCAGCCCGCCCAGCAGCATCGGCACCAGCAGCATGATGGCCAGCGCCAGCGGCAGTGCCACCAGCATCACCATGCCGAGATCGGGCGTTTTGCCGGCCGCCTTGCCGCCGAACATCAGCGAGGCCAGCACCAGCACCATCAACAGCAACGCGGCATACAGCGCGGCGATCGAAAGCAGCGCCGCACCGAACACCGCGCGTGGATTTTTCGATCCCAGGTCGATGGCCTGCCGAAACCACACCCAGCCCTGCGTTGCCGGCAACCTGCGAATGTCCATGATGCGCCTCGAGAAGATGCGCACAGGATACGCGAGCGCAAGCTCAACGCCGTGCGTGGCGAACGAACCGACGCAGGATTTCGCGCGCGCGCGGGGCCGCGCTGACCGCGCGGGCCAGCTGCCGCGGGCAGCGACCTTCCTGCTGCAATGCCTCGCGGCGGGCACGGATGTAGCCGCGCATGTGCCCGGTGCTGAACTCGGGGTGGAACTGCACCCCCCAGGCGGCCTCGCCCCAGCGGAAGGCATGGCAGGCGTCGTGGGCGTTGTGGGCCAGCACGGCGGCCCCCGGTGGCGGCTGCAGCACGCTTTGCAGATGGGTGGCCTGGGCCGGAAAGCGCGCCGGCAGGCCGGCGAACAGCGGGTCGGTCTGCGCGTCGGCGTGCAAATCGATGCAGACCGTGCCCATCTCCCGCCCACGCGGGTTGTTGGCCACCACGCCGCCCAGCGCGTGCGCGAGCAACTGGTGGCCGTAGCAGATGCCCAGCAGCGGCAGGCGGGCGTGGGCGGCCTCGTGCAGCCACGCCGCACTGCGCTCGCTCCAGTCACGGCGCTCGGTGACCATGGCCGCCGAGCCGGTGACGATCACACCGGCGAAGCCGTCCCGCGTGGGCAGCGCGTCGCCGCGTTCCACATCCACCACCACCGCCGCGTCCACCGCCAGCCCGGCCGCTACCCGGATCCAGTGGGCAAAACTGCCATGACGGCGCATCGTGGGGGTGGGCTGGCCGGTTTCGAGGATCAGGAAAGGCTGCATGGCGATGCGGATGGCAATGCGGAAAGACGCGTGGACAAGGCCTTTATACTAGCCGGCCATGCCGTTGTTTCCCGTCAAGATGACCGCCGATCGCGTTTCCATCACTTTCCAGGATCTCGTCACCCGCCTCAACGCCTACTGGGCGGAGCAGGGCTGCGTCCTGATCCAGCCGCTGGATCTCGAAGTCGGCGCCGGCACCTTCCACCCGGCCACCTTCCTGCGCGCGCTCGGTCCGGAGCCGTGGAACGCCGCCTACGTGCAGCCGTCGCGCCGCCCCACCGACGGCCGCTACGGCGAGAACCCCAACCGCCTGCAGCGCTACTACCAATATCAAGTCGTGATGAAGCCCAGCCCCGACAACATCGTCGAGCTGTACTTCGACTCGCTGAAAAGCCTCGGCATCGACCCGCTGGTGCACGATCTGCGCCTGGTCGAGGACAACTGGGAGTCGCCCACGCTCGGCGCCTGGGGTCTGGGCTGGGAAGTCTGGCTCAACGGCATGGAGGTGACCCAGTTCACCTACTTCCAGCAGGCCGGCGGGCTGGAGTGCCGGCCGGTGCTGGGCGAGATCACCTACGGCCTCGAACGGCTGTGCATGTACCTGCAGAACTGCGACAACGTGTACGACCTGGTGTGGACCTACGGCCCCGACGGGCTGCCGGTCACCTATGGCGACGTCTACCACCAGAACGAGGTGGAGCAGAGCACCTACAACTTCGAATACGCCGACGTGGCCGAGATGTTCCACCGCTTCGATGCCTGCGAGGCGGAAGCGATGAAGCTGGTCGACGCCGGCCTGCCGCTGCCGGCCTACGAGCAGGTCACCAAGGCTTCGCATTCCTTCAACCTGCTGGATGCGCGCCGCGCGATTTCCGTGACCGAACGCCAGCGCTACATCCTGCGCGTGCGCAAGCTGGCGCAGGCGGTGGCGGAAAGCTATTACGCACAGCGCGAGAAGCTCGGGTTTCCCGGGCTGAAGCAGCACTGACGCCAGCGGATTTTTCTCCCTCCCCTTCAAGGGGAGGGCTGGGGTGGGGATGGGGTGCAGCCAACTGGCACCCCCATCCCCACCTAAATCCTCCCCTTGAAGGGAGGACTTCAAAGCAAGAGGCTTTCGATGACCACGATGCACCCCCTCCTGATCGAACTCGGCACCGAAGAACTTCCGGTCAAGGCCCTGCCCGGGCTGGCGCAGGCGTTCTTCGATGGCGTCATCGCCGCGCTGGACAAGCGCGGCGTGGCGGTCGAGCGCGGCGCTGCCAAGCCGCTGTATTCGCCGCGTCGGCTGGCGGTGCTGCTGCCCGGCGTGGCGGCGGAACAGCCGGAGCAGACCTCCGAGGTGCTGGGCCCGTACCTGAACATCGCGCTGGATGCCGAAGGCAAGCCGACCAAGGCGCTGGAAGGCTTCGCCGCCAAGGCCGGGGTGGAATGGACGGCGCTGGGAAAAACCACCGACGCCAAGGGCGAGCGTTTCGTGCACCGCGCCACCAAGTCCGGCGCACGCACCGCCGACCTGCTGCAAGGCGTGCTGGACGACGCATTGGCCGGCATGCCGATCCCCAAGCCGATGCGCTGGGGCGCGCACGCCTACGGTTTTGCCCGCCCGCTGCATTGGCTGGTGGCGCTGCTGGGCGACGACATCGTGGATGTCAGCGCGCTGGGCATCCGCGCCGACCGCATGAGTCGCGGGCACCGCTTCCACCATCAGGGGCCGGTGTGGATCAGCCGGCCACAGGAGTACGTGGATGCGCTGCGCGGCGCATATGTGCTGGTGGATGCCGATGAACGCCGCGCCCGCGTGGTTGCCGAGGTCCAGGCTGCCGCCGGTGGCAACGCCCGCATCACCGAGGACAACCTGGAGCAGGTGAACTGCCTCAACGAATGGCCGGTGGCGGTGGCGTGCGCGTTCGAGCGCGAGTTCCTGGCGGTGCCGCAGGAAGCGCTGGTCGAGACGATGGAAGCCAACCAGAAGTTCTTCCCGGTGCTGGATGCCAATGGCAGGCTCACCGAGAAGTTCATCGGTATTGCCAATATCGAATCGAAGGATCCCGGCGAGATCCGCAAGGGCTACGAACGCGTGATCCGCCCGCGCTTCAGTGACGCCAAGTTCTTCTTCGATGAGGATCTGAAGCAGGGCCTCGCGTCGATGGGCGATGGCCTTGCGAGCGTGACCTATCAGGCCAAGCTGGGCAGCGTGGCCGACAAGGTGGCGCGCGTCGCCGCGCTGGCCGAGACCATCGCCGCGCAGGTCGGCGCCGACCCGGCGCAGGCCAGGCGCGCGGCGACGCTGGCCAAGAACGACCTGCAGAGCCGCATGGTCAACGAGTTCCCGGAGCTGCAGGGCATCGCCGGCCGCTACTACGCGCAGCGCGCGGGCGAAAACGACGGCGTGGCGCTGGCCATCGACGAGGCCTACCGCCCGCGCTTCGCCGCCGACGACATCGCCGCCTCCACGCTGGGCAAGGTGCTGGCGATCGCCGAACGGTTGGACACCCTGGCCGGCGGTTTCGCCGCGGGCCTGAAGCCGACCGGCAACAAGGATCCGTTCGCGCTGCGCCGCAATGCGCTGGGGCTGGCGCGGACGATCATCGAGAGCGGGTTTGATCTCGACCTGAAGGCGCTGCTGGCGAAGGCGAACCAAGCACTGGCTGCGAAGAACGTGCAGGCCGATGCCGGCGAACTCTACGACTTCATCCTCGATCGCCTGCGTGGCTACTACGCCGACCGCGGCGTGCCGGCCGCGCATTTCAACGCCGTCGCCGAACTGAAACCGGCTTCGCTGCACGACTTCGGTCGCCGCCTCGACGCCATCGGCAGCTTCGCGCAATTGCCCGAGGCTGCGGCGCTGGCCGCTGCCAACAAGCGCATCGGCAACATCCTCAAGAAGGCCGACATCGCCATTCCGGCGCTGGAGGACGCGGCGCTGCTGCGCGAGCCCGCCGAGCTGGCGCTGGCCGAAGCGGTGGAAGCCGCCTACGCCGAAACCGGCCCGGCGCTGGCGCAGGGCGATTACGTCAGCGTACTGACCCGGCTGGCGGCG
>JAGWUF010000052.1 GCA_028868545.1 Lysobacteraceae bacterium
GCGTACGAATACTTTTGAATTGATGGTGTTGATCGAACGTCTGCTATGGACAACCGTCCACGACCAGACGCCCGCACAAGTCACCTGCGCACACTGTCAAAGATCCTCGGGGCCGGCCTCAGCGCCTTTCCCGTTCCCCTCGGTGCCGTAGCGTCCGAGTGAGCCGCCCATCATACAGGGGTTTGCATTGCTGTCAACACCCCGCGACGAACTTTTTCCGCTTCCCGCTTCAGGCCGTAACCGTCTGCAGGAGGGTCGCGAATCATACCCGGGTTCGTACCACTGTCAACACCCGGATCGCTTCACTTTCCTGTCCCGCCTCCGCGTCCAACCCGGCGGCAAGGGGGCGCATTCTGCACCCCGATCCCTGACTTGGGAAGTCTTGATTTCACTCCCTGAATGCGGCTATCGCGCGCGCATTCAGCTATGCCCCCCCGCGATCAGCCGGCCAGGCACAGGCGCACGCGGGCGAAGTTGCGCTTGCCCACTGCCAGCACACCCTCGAACCCCGGCACGAACACCCGTGCCGCGTCTTCGAAAATCTCGCCATCGATGCGCACCGCACGCTCCTTGAGCTTGCGATTGGCCTCGGAATTGCTGGGCATCAACCCGGCCGCAACCAGCAGGGCGGCGATGCGCAGGCCGTCCGCCGGCACCACAACCTCCTGCAGCGGCAGCGCGGACAGATCGCCCTCGCCGCGCACCGCGGCATGCCAGCCGGCGATGGCCTGTTCGACGACAGCGGCAGCATGGAAACGCGCCGCCAGTTCACGCGCCAGCCGCAGCTTGATGTCGCGCGGATTCAGTCCGGCCGCCACCTCGCTGCGCAGCCGCGCGGCTTCCTCGATGCCGATTTCGAAGCTGAGCAACTCGATCCAGCGCCACATCAGGTCGTCGCCGATCTTCATGACCTTGGTGACGATGTCGATGGCCGGCTCGGCGATGCCGATGTAGTTGCCCAGCGACTTCGACATCTTGTTGACGCCATCCAGCCCTTCCAGCAGCGGCATGGTCAGCACGATCTGCGGTGGCTGGCCATGGTGCTCCTGCAGGCCGCGCCCCATCAGCAGATTGAACTTCTGGTCGGTGCCGCCCAGTTCGACGTCGGCCTTCAGCGCCACCGAGTCGTAGCCCTGCACCAGCGGATACAGGAACTCGTGGATGGCGATCGACTGCTGCGCGGCGTAGCGCTTGGCGAAGTCGTCGCGCTCCAGCATGCGCGCCACGGTGTGCTGGCCGGCCAACTTGATCATGTCGGCGGCGCTCATCGCACCGAACCACTCGCTGTTGAAGCGCACTTCGGTGCGCTCGCGATCGAGCACCTTGAACACCTGGTCGGAATACGTCTGCGCGTTGGCCAGCACGTCCTCGCGGGTCAGCGGCTTGCGGGTGACGTTCTTGCCGGTGGGGTCGCCGATCATTCCGGTGAAGTCGCCGATCAGGAAGATGACCTGATGCCCGAGCTCCTGGAATTGCCGCATCTTGTTGAGCAAGACGGTGTGACCCAGGTGCAGGTCGGGTGCGGTGGGGTCGAAGCCGGCCTTGACCCGCAACGGGCGACCCAGCGCCAGCCGGGTGGCAAGCTCTTCTCGCTTGAGGATTTCATCGCTGCCGCGGGCAATCAGCTCCAGCGCGTGTTGCGGTTCGGACACAGGCATTCTCTCGGCGCGCGCGTGGCTGCGCTACGCATTCAGGGGAAAGTTAAGGACACGTTAACCGAAAAGTTGAAAATTACCAGCAGATTCAACGGGTTGACGCGCACCTCGCAGGTGACTATGTTAGCGCGTTGCTCAAAATGTCACACAGGGGATCACCACATGGTGGACACCACTCATGACGCCGTCCGGCGCGAGAACCTTGAACGCGCCCGGGTCAATGCAGATCGCGCCACCACGTTGCACGATGCCAACCCCGCCAGCGGTCGCTGGACACGCCGTCATTGGGCCCATGTCAGTGTCCTGACCACGATGGCTGTTCTGCTCGCCGCCATCGTGCCGGGGTTTTCCAGTGTGCTTGATCCGCATCTGAAACCCGGGACACAGCGCATGACCATGGCGCTGTCGCTGCCCAAGCTGGGCCAGCACGCGGGCAAGACCACCGACGACCGCTGGCAAACCGTCACCCTCAAACCCGGGCAAACCCTGAGCGGCGTGTTCGAAGAACTGGGCATTCCCTATGACCAGTTGGCGCGGGTGATGCAGCATCCGAAGATCAAACCCACCTTGCGCAAGTTGCGCCCCGGCACGGTGCTTGGCTTCAACCTTCCGGCCGATGGCAGCATTCGCGCGATGCGGCTGGAAGCCGGCCCCGGGATCGGTGATTCGCCGATCGAGCTGACGTTCAATGGACAGGCCCTGCGCGAGCAGGCGGTGCCGGTTGAAATCACCACCCGCACCGTGGTGCTGACCGGCGAGGTGGGGAAATCCCTGTTCGCCTCAGCGCGCCAACTGGGACTGGGCAGCAGCCAGCTCAACCAGCTGACCGACGAGATGTTCAAGTACGACATCGACTTCGATTCCGATTTGTCCGAAGACGACCGCTTCAGCGTGGTGGTGGACCAGACCTGGAAGAACGGCCAACTGGTCAATACCGGCCCGGTGCAGGCGGCCACCTTTACCGTCGATGGCCAGCTGAAAAGCGCCTTCCGTTACCTGCGGGACGGCAAGCCGGAATACTTCACCCCGGATGGCCGCTCGCTCAAGCGTCCCTTCATCCGCATGCCGATTCCCTATGCGCGCCTGACCTCCGGCTTCGGTGGTCGCAACCACCCGGTGCTGGGTGCCTTCCGCATGCACAAGGGCGTGGATTACGCCGCAGGCACCGGCACGCCCATCCAGGCCGCCGGTGATGCGCGGGTGGAGTTTGTCGGTCGCAAGGGTGGCTACGGCAATGTGGTCATCCTCAACCACGGCGGCGGCAAGACCACGCTGTACGGCCACATGTCGCGCTTTGCCGGCATCCGCACCGGCCAGCATGTGGCGCAGGGCACGGTGATTGGCTATGTGGGTGCCACCGGGCTGGCCACCGGCCCGCATCTGCATTACGAATTCCGGGTCAACGGGGTGCACATGAACCCGTTGAAGATGACCCTGCCGCCGCCGGCTCCGCTCACGGGTGACGCACTGGTGGCCTTCAAGGGTGAAACCCGCCACGCGCTGGAGAAGATCCGCGAAGTGGAGAACGTGGTGTTCCAGCTCGACGATGGCAGCCGGGTGGCAACCGCCGCCCCGCCGGCCAAGGCCAAGCGCAGCAATCGCCGCCGAGGCTGATGACGCGGCGCGCGGCGGTGCGATACTGCGCCGCATGTCTGAACCCGCGCGACACCCCTGCTTCCTCGGCCTGATCTCCGGCACCAGCGCCGATGGCATCGATGCGGCACTGGTACGTTTCCATGGCGACGGCCCCCAGGCACGTCCGGAACTGGTCCACGGCCAGGTGCTCGCGTGGGAGCCGGCGTTGCGTGCGCAATTGGTGGCACTGGGCCAACATGCGCAGGCACTGACACTGGACGAAGTGGGCCTGCTGGACGTGCGCATCGGCCAGGCATTTGCCGAAGCGGCCAATACGCTGATCGATGCAGCGGGCATCGCCCGGGAGCAAATCATGGCCATCGGTTCGCACGGCCAGACCTTGCGCCATCGCCCGCACGGGGATACGCCATTCACGCTGCAACTGGGGGATGCGCATGTGCTCGCCGAGCGCACCGGCGTGCAGGTGGTGGCCGATTTCCGCCGCCGCGACGTCGCCGCCGGTGGCCACGGCGCGCCCTTGGTGCCGGCTTTCCACGCTGCCGTGCTGCATGACCCCGGCGAAGACCGCGCGGTGCTGAACCTCGGCGGCATCGCCAATCTCACCCTGCTGCCGGCGCAGGGCGCGGTGCGCGGCTTCGACACCGGCCCCGCCAATGGACTGCTGGACGCCTGGTGTCTGCGCCACTGCGGCCAGCCGTACGACGCGGGCGGCGCGTTCGCCGCCGGCGGCACCCTGGATGCCGCCCTGCTGGCACGCCTGCTGGCCGAACCGTGGTTCGCCGCGCCGCCACCGAAATCGACCGGGCGCGACCAGTTCCATCTGGATTGGGTGGAGGCCGCACTGACCGGCACCGAACCCCCCGCCGACGTGCAGGCCACCCTGCTGGCGCTGACCGCGCGCAGTGTGGCCGCCGCGCTGCACGCCACCCAGCCGCACACGCGGCGGGTCATCGTCTGTGGCGGCGGCGTGCACAACCCGCTGCTGCTGGCCGCGCTGGCCGAAGCGATGCCGGGCACGGTTGTCGAATCCAGCGCCGTGCACGGGCTGGATCCGGACTTCGTCGAAGCGATGGCGTTTGCCTGGCTGGCGCGCGAGCACCTGGCCGGCCGCCCCGGCAACCTGCCCGCGGTCACCGGCGCCGCCGGGCCGCGCGTGCTGGGCGCGCGCTACCCGGCGGGTTGATCGAACACGCGCTGACGCAGCCTGGGGGTCAGGTACACATATAGCAAACTGGCCGGGATCAGCGCCAGCACGGTGATCACGAAATACATGCCATAGCCGGTGGCCATCACGATGCCGCCAGCGAAGAAGCCGAGGAGTTTTCCCGGCAGGTTCACCAGCGAACTGAGCAAGGCGTACTGGGTAGCGGTGTGTTCCTGATTGACCAGCGCCGACAGGAACGCCACGGTGGGCGGACCCAGCATGCCCAGGGTGAAATTTTCGGCCGAGATGACCGCCGTGAGCACCCACAGATCGCCTTTGTGCACCATCAGCAGCAGATACAGCAGGTTGCAGCTGCCGCACACCAGCATCATGATTCCGAGCGACTTCCAGGCGCCCAGCCGGGTCACCATGGCACCGCCGCAGAACACGCCGAGGATGCCCACCCACACGCCCCACAGCTTGGTGATCGAGCCGATCTGGGTCTTGGTGAAACCCTGATCCAGGTAGAACGGGCTCATGATGCCGCCAATGGTGGCTTGTTCGGGCACCTTGAACAGCAGGATGTAGGCCAGCAGCGTGAGTGCCAGCGCCACGCCGTAGCGGCGGAAGAAATCGGCGAAAGGATCGACCACGGCACCGACCATGGCTTCGCCCCATGCCAGATGCCGCTTCAGGTTGGCCTGCGGTTCGCGCGCGAGCAGATTGGCCAGCACCGGAATCCCCATGGCTGCCGCCATCACGACATAGACCACGCTCCATGCGACATGGTCGGCCATGATCGCGGCCAGTGCACCCGCCACGATCAGGCCGATGCGGTAGCCCAGCGAATAGGTGGCCACCAGCGCGCCCTGTGCATCCACCGGCGCGATTTCGATGCGGTAGGCATCCACCGCGATGTCCTGGGTGGCGCCGAAAAATGCCACCCCGAGCGTGGCCGCAATGAACAGGCCAAGCTGCGCGGGCGTCAGCGCCGCCATCAGCAGCAGACTGGCGATGACGCCCAACTGCGCCGCCAGCAGCCAGCCACGCCGACGCCCGAGGCGGGCGAAACCGGGCAGGCGCCAATGGTCCAGCAGCGGCGCCCACAGGAACTTGAAGGCATACAGCATGCCGGCGCTGGCGATCATGGTGATGTCCTTCAGCACGATGCCGAAGTCCTTCAGCCAGAACGCCAACGTGCCGGCCACCAACAGGAACGGCAGACCGGAGGAAAACCCGAAGAAGAACATCGTGCCCGCCGCCGGTTGCGCGAACGACGCCCAGACCGAGGGCTTGCCGGGTTTGGCCGGCTTGGCCGAGGTGGCTTCACTCATGCGACGTACTCCACCAGCAGCGGGGCATGGTCGGAAAACTTCGGCTCGGGGAAGATTTCGGCGGCGCGGATCGAGCTGGCGATGCCCGGCGTGCAGATCTGGTAGTCGATGCGCCAGCCGACGTTGTTGGCGCGCGCGGCGCCGCGCTGCGACCACCACGAATACTCCACCACCTCGGGCTTGGCGACGCGGAAGGCATCTTTCCAGCCCTGCGCGGGCGGCGCGATCAGACCGTCGTGGCAGTCGTCCGCGATCATCCCGCTGAGCCAGGCCCGCTCGTGCGGCAGGCAGCCGGAGTTCTTCTGGTTGCCGCTCCAGTTCCTGATGTCGTTCTTCGCCCGCACGATGTTCCAGTCTCCGCACAGCACGTACTCGCGGCCGCTGCCCAGCCAGCCGGCCATGATCGGTTTCAGCCACGCCAGCACCTCTTCCTTGAAGCCCTGGCGCTCCTCGCCGGAACTGCCCGAGGGAATGTAGAAGCTGACCACCGACAGGTTGCCGAAGCGCGCCTCGATATAGCGGCCCTCGTCGTCGAACGGCGCCCAGCCCAGCGCTGTGCGCACTTCGTCGGGTTCGCGCCGGCTGTAGATCGCCACCCCGCTGTAGCCTTTTTTCTGCGCATCCTTGAACCAGGTCCGATAGCCCGCGGGCCGGAATGCGGCATCGGCGAGCTGGTGCTCCTGCGCCTTGGTTTCCTGCAGGCACAGCACGTCCACGTTGCGTGCGGCAAACCAGTCGAAGAAACCTTTGGTGGTGGCCGAACGCAGGCCGTTGGCGTTGAATGTGAGGATGCGCATCGACAGAGGATAGCCGTTTCATGCGGTAACCTTCGCGGTTTGTGCACCCCTTCTTGCCTGCCATGTCCGATCACCGCCAACGCTTCCTGCAACTTGCCCTGCGCGCCGATGCGCTGCGGTTTGGCGAGTTCACCCTGAAATCCGGCCGCCTCAGCCCGTATTTCTTCAATGCCGGGCAGTTCCATTCCGGCGCGGCGCTGGCCGGCCTGGCGGGCTGCTACGCCGATGCGGTGGACGCCACCGGACTGGACTTCGACCTGCTGTTCGGACCGGCCTACAAGGGCATCCCGCTGGCCACCGCGCTGGCCTGCGAATACGCCCGCCGCAGTCGCGACCTGCCGCTGGCGTTCAACCGCAAGGAAGCCAAGGCGCATGGCGAAGGCGGCAACCTGATTGGCGCGCCGCTGCATGGCCGCCGGGTGCTGATCGTGGACGACGTGATCACCGCCGGCACCGCCATCCGCGAGGCGCTGGCGATCATTGCAGCGGCCGGCGGCACCCCCGCCGGGATCGTGATTGCACTGGACCGCCAGGAGCGCGTGCACGAGGATGCTTCCGAATCGGCGGCGCAGGCGGTGACTCGCGAGCAGGGCATCCCGGTGATTGCAGTGGCCGGCCTGGGAGACCTGCTTGCGTTTGCAGAAGGCAACATCGGCTTGGCCGCGCATCGCAACAGCCTGCTTGCCTACCGCGCACGCTACGGCATCGCCTGATACGCTCACGGCTGTTACAGGGGGATGTCATGCACCACCATCGACCACTTGCCGCTGCTGTCGCCGTTTTCAGCCTGATGGGGCTGGGCAGCGTGATGGCGCAGACCAGGCCGGCCACCGAAAAGAAGATCTATTGCTGGAATGAGGGAGGCCGCAAGGTGTGCGGCGATGCCCTGCCTGCCAGCGCCACCGACAGCGCGCGCACCGAAATCTCGATCAAGAGCGGCATGGCCACGGCGCATGTGGATCGCAGCCTGAACGAGGAAGAGCGCAGCGCCGCGGCCAAGGCCGCCGATCTGGCGCGCCAGCAGGCCGAAGCCGAAGCCGTGCAGAAGCGGCGCGACCTGGCGATGGTGGAGTCCTACATGACCGAAAGCGATTTGCGCCGCGCCTATGGCGAACGCACCACCTTGCTGGATGAAACCATCAAGTCCAGCCGCTTGGCGATCTCCAGCCTGCATGCCAGCTTGATTGCCCTGCTGCGCCAGGCCGGCGACCGTGAAATGGCCGGCACACCGGTACCCAAATCGCTTTCCGGCTCGATCCAGTCGCAACACGCCGAACTGCTGCGTCAGGGGCAGTTGCTGCTGGCGCAGAAGCAGGACCGTGCCGAGCTGGGCACGGAATTCGATGATTCGCTGCGTCGTTACCGGCTGTTGAAGCCAGGCAAGACCGCCGCCCCCGCGCCAGCCTCCACCCCCGCACCCGCCCCGGCCACACCTGCCGCACAGCCCGCCGCCGGCTGAGTGCCAATGGGGCCAGGTTCAGAACGGCAGCTGTAACGCGGGCTCCAGCCGCAACAGGTGGTCACGGAACACCTGCTGGATGCGCGCCATCGCCGACGTGCTGTCGGCATCGAACCGCATCACCAGCACCGGCGTGGTGTTGGAAGCGCGCACCAGGCCCCAGCCATCCGACCAGTCCACCCGCAGCCCGTCGATCGTGGTCAGCCGCCCGCCCTCGAAGCTGGCGGCCATGCGGAAGCGTTCGACGAAATCATGCGGGTCGCCGCCATCGGGCAGCTCGACCTTGATCTCGGGCGTGGACACCCCATCGGGCAGCGCCGCGAATACGGCTTCGGCCGCTTCGCCGCGCGTATCCAGAATCTCCAGCAGGCGCGCGGCGGCGTAGATGCCGTCGTCGAACCCGAACCAGCGTTCGGAGAAGAAGAAATGGCCGCTCATCTCGCCGGCCAGCGCCGCATCCACTTCCCGCATCTTGGATTTGATCAGCGAGTGCCCGGTTTTCCACATCAACGGGCTGCCGCCATGGCGCAGGATCTGCATCGGCAGGCGCCCGGTGCATTTGACGTCATACACGATCACCGCACCCGGGTTGCGCTCCAGCACGTCGGCGGCGAACAGCATCAGCAGGCGGTCGGGGAAGATGTTCTTGCCGGACCTGGTCACCACGCCCAAGCGGTCGCCATCGCCGTCGAAGGCGATGCCGAGGTCGGCATCCAGCCGCTGCACCATCTGCACCAGGGCTTCCAGATTGTGCGGTTCGCTGGGGTCGGGATGGTGGTTGGGGAAGGTGCCGTCGATGTCGCAGAACAGCGGGGTGACCTCGGCTCCGATGGCCTCCAGCACGCGCGGGCCCAGTTCGCCGGCGACGCCGTTGCCGGCATCCACCACCACCTTCAGCCGTTGCCCGATCTGGATGTCGCCGGCGATACGCTGCACGTAGTCATCGCCGATGTCACGCACGTCCAGACCACCTTCGCCATCCGCTTCCAGCAGGCGATCTTCGGCGATGCGGGTGTGTAAATCCTTGATTGCCGCGCCCGACAGGGTTTCGCCACCGACCACGATCTTGAAGCCGTTGTAATCCGGCGGGTTGTGGCTGCCGGTGATGGCCACGCCGCAGCCGGTGCGCAGGTGATAACAACCGAAATAGACCACCGGCGTGGGTGCCATGCCGATGTCGATGACGTTGCGCCCGGCCTTGCGCAGGCCCTTGATCAGACCCTCGGCCAGATCCGGCCCCGACAATCGCCCATCGCGGCCCACCACGATGCTGTCCAGATTCTGGTCGGCCATCACCGACCCGATGGCCTGGCCGATCAATTCGGCCACGCCGGCATCCAGTGACATGCCGATCACGCCGCGGATGTCGTAGGCACGGAAAATGCGATGGTCGATCACCACCGGCACCGCCGTGCGTGGCGCATGCTGGTCCTGCTCGCGCGGCTTGCCGCTTGGTGCAGCTTTGGCTACCGGCAATTCTTGCTGCAGGTCGGACAAGGTTGGCCCGGCCTCGACCTCTTCCAGGCCCGCCATGGCCAGCAACCGCGGGCGCAGCACGAACCACAGCCCCGCCGCCAACAGCAACAAGGTGATGCCCAGCCCCATGGCCGCCAACCCACCCAGCCCGAAGGGCGTTTCAACGCTCCCCGGCGTGGCCGCCGCCACGCGCAAATCGCTGTCGGGCACCTTGACCGACAAGGCCTCGGCAGAGCCGGCCAGCTTGGATTCGCCTCGCTCGATCACGTTGCTTGCGCCCTGCCGCAGCGCCAGATAGCTGCCATCGGGCAGCGCCGGGCCGTTCACGCCGGCTTCCAGGCGGGACATCGACAGTTCCGCATACACCACCTTGCCCATCGCCGGTGCGGCCAGTGCCAGGCTCTGCTTGCCGGCAACGCGCACAAGCCGCGCCTGCACCTTGCCCGTCTGCAAGGCCGATTCGGCCACGGCCACCGTGCCAAACCCGGACTGCGGCAGGCCCGAATACAGCACCTCCAGGTCTTGTGGCCAGACCTCGACACGTCTGGCATCCGGCCACGCCTGCCGGATGGCGGCAGACGCCGCCGGCAGGTTGCCGGTCGTCATTGCCGCGGTGAAGGGTTTGCCGACCACCGCTCCCGCCAGCTGCTGGCGCGCCCGATCCAGTGCGCGCTGCACGGCCATGAGGGCATCGTCGCGCGCAGTCTCCAGCGCATGCTGCCGGCTTTCGCCACGCACATGCAGGCTGCCGGCCACCAGACTCCACAGGCTCAATGCCAGCAGGGCCGCGATTACCCATGGCAGCAGGCCCACCACCATCAACGGATCGAATTGGCGGGCATCGTGTTCGCTGCCCCCAGCATCCTTGTCTTTCCTGCCACCCAATCCAAACACTGCCATGCCACTCCCCTGTTCAACGCACGCCGGTGTGCCCAAACCCACCGCCACCGCGCCCGCTCTCCTCGAAAGTATCCACCACTTGCAGCATGGCGCGCACTACCGGCAGCAGCACCAGCTGGGCGATACGGTCGCCGGGGACGATGGTGAAGACGACATCGCTGCGGTTCCAGACGCTGATCATCAGCGGCCCCTGGTAATCGGCATCGATCAAGCCGGTGCCGTTGCCCAGCACGATGCCGTGCTTGTGGCCCAGCCCCGAGCGCGGCAGGATCACCGCGCACAGGCCCGGGTCGCCGATGTGGATGGCCAGCCCCGACGGCACCAGCGCGGTCGCGCCGGGCAGCAGCTCCAGGGGGGCCTCCAGTGCCGCGCGCAAGTCCAGCCCCGCACTGTGCGCGGTGGCGTAGTCCGGCAATGGCCATGCTGCGCCGAAGCGTGCATCCAGCACCTTCACCTGCAAGACATGCGCACTCATGCCAACCGCTCCTTGATCAGATCCAGCAACAGGCCCGCCAATTCGCATTTGGGTGCCGGCCCCAGCGCACGCTCACCCGTGGCATCGATCACCAGCAGCGCGTTGTCATCGCTTTCGAAGCCGCAACCGGCCACGCCCACGCGGTTGGCACAGATCATGTCCAGCCGCTTGCGCTCGAGCTTGCCGCGCGCGTAACCGGCCACGTTGTCGGTTTCCGCCGCAAACCCCACCACCAGCCGCGGGCGCTGCGCATGCGCGGCCACCTCGGCCAGGATGTCACGGGTCTGCACCAGCTCCAGCACCAGCGTGTCCTGCCCTGGCTGCTTCTTGATCTTGCCCGGCGAACAGGCGCGCGGGGTGAAATCGGCCACCGCCGCCGCACCGATGTAGACAGCGCAAGGCAGCGCCGCCAGCACCGCCGCGTGCATCTGCGCCGCACTGCGCACGTTGCTGCGTGCAACGCCGGCGGGCGTTTCCAGATGCACCGGGCCGGCCACCAACACCACGTCGGCACCACGCGCGGCCGCTTCGGCGGCAATCGCGAAGCCCATCTTGCCGCTGCTGCGGTTGCCCAGGAAACGCGCCGGGTCGATATCCTCGTACGTCGGCCCGGCGCTGACCACGATGCGCACGCCGGCAAGGGTTGCACTCATGCCAACGCCTCCAGCGCCACCACGATTTGCGCGGGCTCGGCCATCCGCCCGGGGCCGGATTCGCCCTCGGCCAGCGGGCCGTCGCTCGGGCCCACCATGTGTACGCCACGTGCCAGCAAGGCGGCGATGTTGGCCTGCGTCGCCGGGTGTTTCCACATCACATGATTCATCGCCGGCGCAATCAGCAGCGGCGCGGCGGTAGCCAGGCACAAGGTGCTGACCAGGTCATCGGCCAGCCCGTGCGCCAATTTTGCCAACGTGTTGGCGGTGGCCGGCGCGACCACCACCTGCTGCGCCCAGCGCGCCAGTTCCAGATGCCCCATCGCCGCTTCGGCCTGCGCATCCCACAGGCTGCTGCGCACCGGCCGATGCGACAACGCCTGGAAGGTTTGCGCGCCCACGAAACGCTGCGCGGCATCAGTCATCGCCACCTGCACCTGCGCACCGGCATCGCGCAGCCGGCGCACCAGTTCGGCGGATTTGTACGCCGCAATGCCGCCGCACACGCACAGCAGCACGCGGTTGCCGGCAGTAGGAAAATGTGTTGCCTGCATCGGGCCGTTCCCTGACCTTGTTCCAAACCGGCAGCTTACCCGATGCCGGGGCGTGCACCGATGCCGGCGGCCCCGTGCCTGCCACAACCTTCACCCATGCACATCCGTGACTGGCCCGAAACCGAACGTCCCCGCGAAAAGCTGCTGGCCCGTGGCCCCGGCAGCCTGTCCGATGCCGAGCTGCTGGCCCTGTTCCTGGGTTCGGGCACCGCCGGCCAGGATGCGGTGGCCAGCGCCCGCACCCTGCTGCTGCAACAAGAAGGGCTGCGTCGGTTGCTGGATCGCGACACCCGGGCCCTGACCCGCCTGCGCGGCATCGGCCCGGCCCGCGCCTGCCTGCTCAGTGCCGCGCTGGAACTGGGCAACCGGCATCTGGCGGCGCAACTGGAACGCGGCGAGGCATTGGGGGAGCCGGGCGCGGCCGGCCGCTACTTCGCCCAGCGCCTGCGCAAACTGGGCCATGAAGTGTTCGCGGTGCTGTACCTGGACACCCGCCACCGCGCACTGGCGTTCGAGGAACTGTTCCACGGCGGCATCGACGGCGCCGAAGTGCATCCGCGCATCCTGGTGCAGCGCGCACTGGCCCACGGTGCGGCGGCGGCGATCATCGGCCACAACCACCCCAGTGGCAACCCCGACCCCAGCGCCGCCGACCGCGCGGTGACCACCCGCATCAAGCAGGCGCTGGCGCTGGTGGACGTGCGCCTGCTGGATCATTTCGTGATCGGTGATGGCCCGCCCACCTCGATGGCGCAGCTGGGAATGGTGTGAGGCCGCCTCGCGTACAATGACCGGTCGTTTCAGCCGCAGCATTTCCCGCACGTGAAAACCCAGCTCCGCGCCCTCATCGAACAGAGCCTGTCCACCCTGCGTAGCGCAGGCACCCTGCCTGCCGACCTGCCCACGCCCGAGTTCGTGATCGAGCGACCGAAGGAGCGCGCGCATGGCGACTTTTCCTGCAACGTGGCGATGCTGCTGGCCAAGGCCGCGCGCAGCAATCCGCGCGCGCTGGCGCAGCAGTTGGTCGACGCGCTGCCGGCCTCCGATGCGATTGCCAAGGTCGAGATCGCCGGCCCCGGCTTCATCAATTTCCACCTGACCCCGGCCGCGTGGCAGCAGCAGGTGCGCGACATCCACGCCGTCGGCAGCGCGTTCGGCCGCAACGCCAGCGGCGGCGGCAGGACGGTGGGCGTCGAGTACGTCTCCGCCAACCCCACCGGCCCGCTGCACGTGGGCCACGGCCGCGCCGGCGTGATCGGCGACTGCATCGCGCGGGTGATGGCCGCCAACGGCTGGGACGTGAAGCGCGAGTTCTACTACAACGACGCCGGCGTGCAGATCAACAATCTCGCCATCTCCACCCAGGCACGCGCCAAGGGCTTCAAGCCCGGCGACGCGCAGTGGCCGGCCGACGCCTACAACGGCGACTACATCATGGATGTCGCCGCCGCCTACCTGCGCGGCGACAGCGTGGAGGTGGACGGCCACGTCGTCACCGGCAAGGACGACACCGACGACCTCGACGCCATCCGCGCCTTCGCGGTGGCCTACCTGCGCCGCGAGCAGAACGCCGACCTGCAGGCGTTCGGTGTCAGCTTCGACCGCTATTTCCTGGAGTCCTCGCTGTACACCGACGGCAAGGTCGAGGAAACCGTGCGCGAACTCGTCGCCAAGGGCCACACCTACGAGGAAGGCGGCGCGCTGTGGCTGCGCAGCACCGATTTCGGCGACGACAAGGATCGGGTGATGCGCAAATCCGACGGCACCTACACCTACTTCGTGCCGGATGTCGCCTACCACCTGAGCAAGTGGCAGCGCGGCTACCAGCGCGCGGTCACTGAACTGGGCGCCGACCACCACGGCTCGCTGGCGCGGGTGAAGGCTGGCCTGCAGGCGCTGGATTGCGGCATCCCGCAGGGTTACCCCGACTACGTGCTGCACCAGATGGTGACGGTGATGCGCGGCGGCGAGGAAGTGAAGCTGTCCAAACGCGCCGGCTCGTACCTGACCCTGCGCGATTTGATCGACGAAGCCGGGTGCGACGCGACGCGCTGGTTCCTGATCGCGCGCAAGCCCGATTCGCAGCTGACCTTCGACATCGACCTGGCCCGCAGCCAGTCCAACGACAACCCGGTCTACTACGTGCAGTACGCGCACGCCCGGGTGTGCAGCCTGCTGCGCCAGGCCGGCGAAAAGGGCTACGCGTACGATGCGGCGAATGGCGACGCCTCGCTGCAGGTGCTGGACGATGCGCCGGCGCAGGAACTGCTGCGCGAGCTGTCGCGCTTCCCCGAGGTGGTGGAGGCCGCCGGCGCCACGCTGGAGCCGCATCTGGTCGCGCAATACCTGCGCGAGCTGGCCAACGCCTTCCATGGCTGGTACCACGCCAGCCCGGTGCTGGTGGACGATGCCGCCCTGCGCGACGCGCGGCTGACCCTGGCGCTGGCCACCCGCCAGGTGCTGGCCAACGGCCTTGACCTGTTGGGCGTGTCCGCCCCGGAGAGCATGTAATGGCGGCACGACGCGGCAAATCGCAGGCGAAGCGCAACTCTTCCGGTGGCCTGCCCGGCTGGGCCTGGCTGGTGATCGGCGTGCTGGTCACCTTGCTGGCGGTGATTCTGGTGCCCCGCTTCCTCAAGCACGATGGCGGCAACGATTTCCTGCGGATCGGGCCAAAACCCAACCCGGATGCCCTGCCGGCGGCCGTCAACGAAGACAATGCCGCGATTGCACCGGACGTCGCCCCGGTGGCTTCGTCGGCAACGGCCAAACCCACCCAGTACGACTTCTATACCCTGCTTCCCGGCGAAGGCGTGCAGATGAGCGACGCCGAGTTGGCTGCCAGCGCCAAGGCCGAGGCCGAAGCACATGCCCGCGCCCAGAAACTGGCCGCCGCGACCGCCACCGGCACCCCTGACGGGCCGGCACTGCCCGCACCCGTCAATGAAACCACCGCCGCCACAGGCAAACCCGACGCCGCCAATCCCGAGCCCACCAGGCCCGATGCGTCCAGGCCGCAGCCCGCCAAACCAGAAATGGCCAAGGCCGACACCCCGGTACCGGCGGCAACCGATGCGCATTACATCCTGCAGGCCGGTGCTTTCGGTGCCTCCGGCGATGCCGAAGCAGTGAAGGCGAAAATCGCGATGCTGGGGCTGTCGGCGCGCGTGGAGTCGGCGCAGATCGGCGATAAAACCGTGTATCGCGTCCGCATGGGTCCTTACGGCAGTGCGTCCGAACTGGCCGATGCCAAGGCCAGACTCAGTGGCGGCGGACTGCCGGCGATCGCGGTGAAAACCCACTGAGACCCGCGCCCGGCGGTCGTAGAATGCGGGGATGAACATCACACCTCCCCGCACCGCCCTCATCACTGGCGCCACCGCCGGCTTCGGCCGCGCCGCCGCGCGGAAATTCATCGCCGCCGGCTGGCAGGTCATCGCCACCGGCCGTCGCGCCGAGCGCCTCGACGCCCTGCGCGCCGAACTCGGTGACGCCCTGCATCCCGCCTGCTTCGACATCCGCGACGAGGCGGCGATGCGCGCCGCGCTGGACGCATTGCCGGAACGCTTCCGCGGCATCGACCTGCTGGTCAACAACGCCGGTCTGGCGCAGGGCACCAAGCCGGCGCAGGACGCACTGCTGTCGGACTGGAAGACCATGATCGACACCAACGTCACCGCGCTGGTGACGCTGACCCACGCCCTGCTGCCCACGCTCATCGCGCGCAAGGGCGCCATCATCAACATCAGCTCCACCGCCGCCACCTACCCCTACACCGGCGGCAATGCTTATGGCGGCACCAAGGCCTTCGTCAGCCAGTTCTCGCTGGGCCTGCGCGCCGACCTGCACGGCACCGGCGTGCGGGTGACCGCGGTCGAACCGGGCATGGCCGAAACCGAATTCACCGTGGTCCGCACCCACGGCGACCAGGCCGCCTCCGACAAGCTCTACGGCGGCGCCCACCCGATGACCGCCGACGACATCGCCGACACCCTCTTCTGGATTGCCAACCAGCCGCCGCACCTGAACATCAACCGGATCGAGCTGATGCCGACCTCGCAGTCGTTCGCCGGCTTCCAGGTGTACCGCGAAGGGTAATTCGCCCATTCAGGACAAAATGGGCAAAAAGGGTATATTGGCATCACTCACCTTTCCCGGAGTGTCGTCATGTCCCTTCCCGCCATCAAACCGCTGGACACGTTGCCGCTGACACCCGCCTCGGATGTCAAGAAACTGGGCTGGCGCGGCGTGATGCAGGTGGTCGCCCGCAACGGCAAAGTGGTGGTCACCAACCACAACAAGCCTGAGGCGGTGATCCTGCCGGTGGAGGAGTACGAGCGCCTACTGCGTGATGCCCAAAGCGCAGTAGCCCAAAAACAGGCGCAACTGGATGCACTTAGCCGCGCCTTTGACAAGCGTATGGACGCACTGCGCGCCCCAGATGCGCGTGAAAAGCTGCGTAATATTTTGCGCAGGCCCACTGATTTCGAAGGGCAGATCTTCACCGGCGATACGTTCTGAGCCATGACACGCCCGATCGTCTTCGTGCTGGCAGGTGTCAATGGCGCAGGCAAAAGCACGGCGGGTGGTCACGAGCTGACACGCGCCGGGTTAACGTGGTTCAACCCCGACAGCTATGCACGCAGCCTCGTCACGAAACTCGGCTACCCGCAGGAGCAAGCCAATGGCATCGCCTGGAAGAAAGGCGTTGAACAGCTCGAAACTGCACTTGCCAATGGCCTGGATTACGCATTCGAAACCACGCTGGGCGGCAACACCATCGTCGCCAAGCTACGCCAAGCCACTGCCACGCACGACGTGGTGATGTGGTTCTGCGGACTGGATTCCCCCGAGCATCACATGGCCCGCGTTCGTTTTCGCGTGAGCAAGGGCGGACACGACATTCCGGAAGAAAAAATCCGGGAGCGCTACAGCACATCGCTCGCCAATCTGACGACACTGTTGCCGCAGCTGGCACAGCTGCAGGTATACGACAACAGCGTCGATGCCGTGCCCGGCAAACCCATGCCCAACCCGCGCCTGCTGCTGCAGATGGAAGCCGGGCGGATCACCTGGCCCATCGACACCGGCACGCTCAGGCAGACGCCGGACTGGGCCAAACCTGTTCTGGAAGCGGCGCTGCAGTTGCACGCACGGCAGCCT
>JAGWUF010000053.1 GCA_028868545.1 Lysobacteraceae bacterium
GGAAGCCCACCGCGGCTCGCCCGGCGTGGGCCTGGGCCTGAGCCTGGTGCAGGCCATCGTCCGCCACCACGGCGGCCGCGTGGAACTGCACGACAACGGCCCGGGCCTGCGCGTGCGGGTGGTGCTGCCAACGCCATCGGCGTGAGTGCGAATGGCTGGGCGCGGGCATGCGGTATCCTGCCCAGCTCCCCCGCACATTGCCCATCGGGCGCTGGTCGCCATGCTTTTGATGCTCGACAACTACGACAGCTTCACCTTCAACCTGGTGCAGTACCTGCAGGAACTGGGTGCCGAGGTGCGGGTGGAGCGCAATGACGCGCTGACCGTGGCCCAGATCGCGGCGCTGGCTCCCAGCAAGATCGTGATTTCGCCCGGCCCGTGCACGCCGAATGAAGCCGGGGTGTCGCTGGAGCTGCTGCGTGAGTTGGGCCCGCGCATTCCCATCTTCGGCGTGTGCCTGGGCTACCAGGCACTGGGGCAGGTGTACGGCGGCAAGGTGGTGCGCGCCGGCCGGATCATGCACGGCAAGACTTCGCCCATCCACCATGAAGGCAAGGGCGTGTTCGCCGGGCTGCCGACGCCGTTCGAGGCCACCCGCTACCACTCGCTGGTGGTGGAAAAAAACAGCGTACCCGACTGTCTCGAAGTCACCGCGTGGACGCAGAATGACGATGGCAGCATCGAAGAGTTGATGGGCCTGCGTCACCGTGAATTCCCGGTGGAAGGCGTGCAGTTCCATCCCGAATCCATCCTCACCCGGCACGGCCACGCGCTGCTGAAGAATTTTCTGGAGCGCACGGCATGAGCATTACCGCGGCGGAAGCCCTGCAACGCGCGATCGAGCATCGCGAAATCTTCTTCGACGAAATGGTCGGGTTGATGCGCCAGATCATGCGCGGTGAAGTCAGCCCGGTGCTGACCGCGGCCATCCTCACCGGCTTGCGGGTGAAGAAGGAAACCGTGGGCGAAATCGCCGCCGCCGCCACGGTGATGCGCGAGTTCGCACGGCCGGTGGCAGTGGCGGATCGTCGGCACATGGTGGACATCGTCGGCACCGGCGGCGATGGTGCGCACACCTTCAACATCTCCACTGCGTCGATGTTCGTGGCCGCCGCCGCCGGCGCGAAAGTGGCCAAGCACGGCGGCCGCAGCGTGTCCTCGAAATCCGGCAGCGCCGACGTGCTGGAGGCATTGGGCGCGCACATCGAATTGCAGCCGGAGCAGGTGAGCGCTTGCATCGAGCGCTGCGGCGTCGGCTTCATGTACGCGCCGCTGCATCATCCGGCGATGAAGGTGGTGGGGCCCGTGCGCAAGGAGCTGGGCGTGCGCACCCTGTTCAACATCCTCGGGCCGCTGACCAACCCGGCGGATGCGCCGAATACCCTGATGGGCGTGTTCCATCCGGACCTGGTGGGCATCCAGGTGCGCGTGTTGCAGGAGCTGGGCGCGCAACGCGCACTGGTAGTGTGGGGGCGCGACGGCATGGACGAGCTGTCGCTGGGCGCGGGCACGCTGGTGGGCGAGTTGCGCGACGGCGTGGTGCGCGAATACGAATTGCACCCGGAAGACTTCGGCATCGCGATGGCGCACAGCCGCAATCTGAAAGTGGCCGACGCGGCGGAATCCAAAGCCATGCTGCTGGACGCGCTGGACAACCGCGCCGGCCTGCCGCGCGAAATCGTGGCCTACAACGCCGGTGCCGCGCTGTATGCGGCCGGCGTGGCCGAGGACATCGGCGACGGCATCGCGCGCGCGCGCAAGGCGCTGGCCGATGGCGCCGCGCGGGCGAAACTGGACGCCTACGTGGCCACCACCCGGGCCTTGGCGGAAGCAGGCGCATGAGCACCATCCTCGACACCATCCTGCGCCGCAAGCACGAAGAAGTGGCCGCGCGCCGCGAACAGGTCTCGCTGTTCGAACTGAAGGCCCGCGCCGCCAGCGTGCCGCCGCAGCGCGGCTTTGCCGATGCGGTGGCGGCGAAGATCGCGGCCGGGCAAGCGGCGGTGATCGCCGAGGTGAAGAAGGCCAGCCCCAGCAAGGGCGTGATCCGTGCCGATTTCGACCCCGCTGCCATCGCCCGCAGTTATGAAACAGGCGGCGCGGCGTGTTTGTCGGTGTTGACCGACGTGGATTTCTTCCAGGGCAGCGATACCTACCTGCAGCAGGCGCGCGCCGCCTGCGCGCTGCCGGTGTTGCGCAAGGACTTCATCGTCGATGCGTATCAGCTTTACGAAGCACGCACGCTGGGTGCCGACTGCGTGCTGCTGATCGCCGCCGCGCTGGACGATGCGCAGCTGTCCGAGTTCGCCTTCATCGCCGCCGAGCTGGGCATGGACGTGCTGCTGGAAGTGCATGACCTGGACGAGCTGGAGCGCTCGCTGCCGGTGCCGGCGCGGCTGCTGGGCATCAACAACCGCAACCTCAAGACCTTCGAGGTGTCGCTGCAGACCACACTGGACCTGAAGGCGATGGTGCCGGCCGACCGCGTGCTGGTCACCGAAAGCGGCATCCTTGCACCCGCCGACGTGGCGCTGATGCGCGACGCCGGCGTGCACGCCTTCCTGGTGGGCGAGGCGTTCATGCGCCAGTCCGAGCCGGGGGATGCATTGCGCGAGTTGTTTGCATGAGTCAGGCATACCCGGCACCGGCCAGCGATGCGCCGCTGGTGGTGTTCGATTTCGACCACACCCTGTACGACGGCGACTCCGGCAGCCACCTGTTCAAATGGCTGATCGAACGCGCGTGGTGGCGACGCGTCCTGGCGTTGCTGGTGGCGCCGGTGGCGGGGCCGCTGGTGGCGTTCCTGCCCACCCGGCGCGCGGGCATTTCGGTGTTCGTGTGGGTGGGCACGCTGGGTGTGCGCGACCGTGCCGCACTGGATGCGCTGATCGACGAGTATGTCGCCACCCATGTGCAAAGCATTCGGGCCCGCCTGCTGCCGGTGGCGTTGGCGGTATTCCGCCGCCATCGCGAAGCCGGGGATCACGTGCTGGTGGCCACCGGCGCGCCGCCGGAACTGGCGCGGGCGATTCTTGCCTTCGCCGCGCACGAGGATGTGCCGGTGATCGGCACCCGGCTGGGCCCGAAACTGGGCGGCATGGGCGTGCAGCAGCACTGCCATCACGTGATGAAGATGACGATGCTGCGTGCCGCCGGCTACACCCAGCCGGTGGCGCGTGCGTATTCCGACAGCAGTGCCGACCTGCCGCTGCTGCATGCCGCGCAGCAACCGGTGGTGGTGAACCCCAAGCCGGGCCGGGTGGCACTGTTCCGGCGGGTGCTGCCACCGGGTACGCCGATCCTCAACTGGGGCTGCCCCGGCCGCGCCGGGGAAGGCTCAGGCTGAACCCAGCGGCTTGACGAAGCGCACCGAACTGCCGCTGTAGCCGCAGGCCTGGTAGAACGCATGCGCTTCGGTGCGCTGTGCGCCCGAAGTCAACTCGATGCGGGCGGCACCACCGCTGCGGGCGCGACGCTCGGCTTCCTTCAACAGGTGCCGGCCGACGCCCAGCCCCTGTGCGCTGGGGCTGACCACCAGCGCGGTGACCCGGCAGGTGGTGGTGCCCAACGGCAGGTAGTACATGAAATCCAGTGCGATCAAGCCGCAAACCACGCCCGCGCGACGCGCCAGCACCAGCGCCTGGCGGTCATTGGCCAGGATCATGTGGATGCGTTCGCCGGCATCGGCGATGTCGCAGGGATAACCCAGCTCGCAGAGCAACCGGGCCACGTCGTCGGCATCGGCCGCTACCGCATTGCGCAAATCCACGTCCAGCGCCGGGTGTCCGGGAGAGAATGCGTGGCCCATGCGGGAAGCTCCTGATCCTTGTCGTGCTAGCGGGTGCCGTACACCACCACGGTCTTGCCGCGGGCGTGCAGCTTGCCGTCCGCCTGCAATTTCTTCAGCACCCGACCGGCCATCTCGCGCGAGCAGCCCACCAGCCGCGCCAATTCCTGTCGCGACACCCGCAGCTGGGTACCCATCGGGTGCGACATGGCCTCCGGCTCGCGGGCCAGATCGAACAAGGTGCGGTAGATGCGATCGGAAACATCCAGGAAGGCCAGCCGGCCGGCCTTGCGGCTGGTGTCCAGCAGGCGCTGGCTGATCTGGGCGCCGATCGAGAACAACAGACGGGTGGCGTCGTTGGCCTGCGCAATCAGGAGCGCTTGCAGGCGTTCGTAGCTGATCTCGGCCAGCTCGCAGGTGGTGCGGGTGCGCAGCGCCACCCCGCGTTGCTGGGTCTCCACGAACAGTCCCATCTCGCCGATGAACTCGCCCGGCCCGATGTAGCCCAGCACCAGCTCGCGGTCGTCGTCTTCACGCGCAATGATGCTGACCGAGCCGGAGATGATGTAGTACAGGGTGCTGGCCGGGTCGCCGGGGTTGAACACATCGGCGCGCGAAGGATATTTGCGGCGATGGCACTGGGCGATGAAGCGTTCGATGGTGGCAGCATCGGCCCCCATCGGGTTGAAGGTACGCGGCAGGGCCGATTTCGGGAAATTGCTGCTCATTCGTTATGTACTCGTGAATGCCGCAGCTTAGGCGCAACTGTGACCGAGAGCAAACTTGCGCACGCGCCGGCCCCCGGTTTGCCGCATAATCCACGGCCTGTCCCGTTCCGCTGGATCCATCGCCGTGGTCAAACCGCTGCCGCGCCTCAAGCTGCAAGGCTTCAACAACCTCACCAAATCGCTGTCCTTCAACATCTACGACGTCTGCTACGCGGCGTCGGAGGACGAGCGCAGGCGCTACATCGAGTACATCGACGAGGAATACAACGCCGATCGCCTCACCCAGATCCTCACCGACGTGGCGGAGATCATCGGCGCGAACATCCTCAACATCGCCCGCCAGGATTACGACCCGCAGGGCGCGTCGGTGACGATCCTGATTTCCGAAGAGCCGGTCATCGACAAGGCCGACGCCAAGGGCGTGATTTCCGATGCCGTGGTGGCGCACCTCGACAAGTCGCACATCACCGTGCACACCTATCCGGAAACCCATCCGGACAACGGCATCGCCACCTTCCGCGCCGACATCGACGTCTCCACCTGCGGCGTGATCTCGCCGCTGAAGGCCTTGAACTATCTGATCGAGAGCTTCGAGTCCGACATCGTGGTGATGGACTACCGCGTGCGCGGCTTCACCCGCGACGTGAAGGGCAAGAAGTACTTCATCGACCACAAGATCAACTCGATCCAGGACTATCTGGCCAAGAACGTGCGCTCTCGCTACGAGATGCTGGACGTCAACGTCTATCAGGAAAACATCTTCCACACCAAGATGCACCTGAAGGAATTCGATCTCGACCAGTACCTGTTCGAAGAGAAGGCACGCAACCTGTCGTTCAAGGAACGGATGAAGATCGAGGCGCGGCTCAAGCGCGAGATCGAGGAGCTCTACCACGGGCGCAACCTGGTCGATTGAAACCAGCCGGTGCCCCGCGCCAGCGTTGCCATCAAACCCGGTAGGCCACTGCCTTCATCACCTTCGACATTCCCGCCATCAGCGTCGGGATCGGCGGCGGCAGCGTGCGTGCGCCGGCGGCCTGCGCGGTGTCGGCATGGCGCGCTTCGTCGTCCTTCATCACCGCCAGGATCGCGCGGCTGCGGGCATCGGCGGCGGGCAGGCTGTGCAGATGTTCTTGCAGGTGCGTTTCCACCTGATGCTCGGTTTCCACCACGAAACCCAGATTCCAGCCGTCGCCGCGCAGGCCGGCCACGGCCCCCAGCGCGAAGCTGCCGGCATACCACAGCGGGTTGCACAGGCTGGGACGGCTGCCCAGTTCACGCAGGCGATCGGCGCACCAGGCCAGGTGGTCGGTTTCTTCCTGCGCGGCATGCAGCAGGTGCGTGCGGGTGGCGGGCTCGCGCGCCACTGCGGCCTGGCCGATGTACAGGGCCTGCGCGCACACTTCGCCGGTATGGTTGATGCGCATCAGGCCGGCGGCATGGCGTGTTTCGGCGGTGTCCAGGGGCGCGTCGGCAATGCCCAGGCCCGGGTTGCGGCGTTCTGCGCGGGGCGCGCCCAGCACCGTGGTCAGGGCATTCTGGGCGGCATCCAGCAGGCGGTCGGCGGGGCTGAGCTGGCGAAAGGGCATCATCGCGGCATTCTAGGTGCAAACGGGCCACGGATCGGCTGGCTTGCGCGGCGGACGAAGCCCGGTTATGATTCCGCTTCTTTCGTGCCCCGATTGCGGTTGGGTCAAGGCCGGAAGCCAAACGCGAGGCGTCGTTCCGGCAGCGGAACCAGCCCGACAATGCACCCCTGAAAAGAGTTCCCCATGAAGACTTTCATCGCCAAAAACGAGACCGTCCAGCGCGACTGGTACGTCGTTGACGCCGAGGGCAAGACCCTTGGTCGCCTGGCCGCAGCCCTGGCCTACCGCCTGCGCGGCAAGCACAAGCCCGTGTTCACCCCGCACGTCGATACCGGCGACTACCTGGTCGTGATCAACGCCGACAAGATCGTGGTGACCGGCAACAAGCTGCAGGACAAGATGTATCACCGGTTCACCGGTTACATCGGCAACCTGAAGACCGAATCGCTGGCACAGGCGTTGGAGCGCCACCCCGAACGCGTGATCGAGATCGCGGTCAAGGGCATGTTGCCGAAGGGCCCGCTGGGCCGTGACATGTACCGCAAGCTCAAGGTGTACGCCGGCAGCGAACATCCGCACGCCGCCCAGCAGCCGCAAGTTCTGGAACTCTGATCATGGCAAACGCATCTACCAAGGGCCTGGCCCAAAACTACGGCACCGGCCGCCGCAAGTCCTCCACCGCCCGCGTGTTCCTGCGCAAGGGCAGCGGCAACATCACCATCAATGATCGCTCGATCGAAGACTTCTTCGGCCGCGAGACTGCGCGCATGATCGTGCGCCAGCCGCTGGAGCTGACCAAGCACACCGAAACCTTCGACATCCTGGTCACCACCACCGGTGGCGGCACCACCGGCCAGGCCGGCGCGATTCGCCTGGGCATCGCCCGCGCGCTGGTGGAGTACGACGAAACCCTGAAGTCCGAGCTGCGCAAGGCCGGCTTCATGACCCGCGACGCCCGCGAAGTCGAGCGCAAGAAGGTCGGCCTGCACAAGGCCCGTCGCGCCACCCAGTTCTCCAAGCGCTAAGCATCGCGCTACAATCCGCTGCATAGCCCCGTCGCCAAGCGGTAAGGCACCTGACTCTGACTCAGGCATTCGGTGGTTCGAATCCATCCGGGGCTGCCATCTTCAAAACCCGCCGCAAGGCGGGTTTTGTTTTGTGTGCGCCCCGCCGCAAGGCGGGTTTTTGTCTTGCGCGCTGCGCGACGGTGCGAGAATGCGGCCCTGCGGTTGTGGAAAGGCCGCGTGGAGAGCCCGATGGTTGCCTTGTTTCCCGCCCCGCTCACGCCATTGGGCGGGCTGGATGCCGCCTTGCATGCACGCGGCTTCGCGGTGCTGGATGCTGCATCGGTGGCGGCATTGGCGAGCGTGGCTGGCGATGCGTTCGACGCGCTGCTGCCGAGCTGGGATGAACTGCGCACGGACGAATACCTCAAGGATGGCGGCCGCTACCGCAAGCGTCGGCATGCCTGCTGCATCGTCGAAGCCGGTACCGTGCAGCCGGTGCCGCATCGTGCGCATTACCAGCCGCTGGAATACAACGCCCTGCATGGCGGGATGCAGCGCTGGTTCGCGCCGGTTGAAGCCGCCACCTTGGCGCAGCCGGCGTGGCCGGCACTGATCCTGGCACTGGCGCAAGTCTGCACGCGGCAGCGGCCCGACACGGCGCGCTGGCATGTGGAAGCGCACCAGTTCCGCATCGACACCAGTGATGGCGTGGGCCGGCCGACGCCGGAAGGTGCGCATCGCGATGGCGTGGATTTCGTTGCCGTGCTGCTGGTGGCACGACATGCCATCAAAGGCGGCGAAACCCGTGTGTTCGCCGCGCAGGGCCCGGAGGGGCAGCGCTTCACCCTGGATCAGCCGTGGTCGCTGCTGCTGATGGATGATGCGCGGGTGATCCACGAATCCACCCCGATCCAACCACTGGATGCCCGCGGCGGCCATCGCGATACCTGGGTGTTGACGTTCCGCGCGGCGGGGTTCCTCGGGGACTGAGGCATTGATTACAATTGCAACCAACATGCGAATGCGCGCGAGGTCGGAATGAAACTGGGTTCACTCAAGGAAGGCGGGCGCGACGGCACCCTGATCGTGGTCTCGCGTGACCTGTCGCGCGCGGTGCGCGCCAGCGGGATCGCCGCCACCCTGCAGCAGGCGCTGGAAGACTGGGCGGCCACCGCGCCGCGCTTGAACGCGTTGTCCGAAGACTTGAACGCCGGCACCGCCGAAGCAGCATTCGAGCTCGACATGCACGCACTGGCCGCGCCGTTGCCGCGTGCCTACGAATTCGTCGATGGCAGCGCCTACCTGCCGCATGTCGCGCGCGTGCGGCGCGCGCGCGGCGCCGAGGTGCCGGAAAGCTTCTACGTCGATCCGCTGATGTACCAGGCGGTGAGTGCCGGTTTCACCGGTCCGCGTGACCCGGTGAAAGTCGTCAGTGCGGATTACGGCATCGACCTGGAAGCCGAAGTGGTGATCGTCACCGACGACGTGCCGATGGCGGTCACGCCCGAGCAGGCCGCCGGCCACATCCAGCTGGTCGGGATCGTCAACGACGTTTCGCTGCGCAACCTGATCCCGCCGGAGCTGGCCAAGGGTTTCGGTTTCCTGCAGTCCAAGCCGCGCAGCACGCTGGGCCCGGTGTTCGTCACCCCGGATGAATTGGGCGATGCCTGGCAGGACAGCAAGGTGCACCTGCCGATGCTCACCCACATCAATGGCCAGTGGTTCGGTGCGCCGGAAGCGGGCGTGGACATGCAGTTCAACTTCGCGCAATTGGTGGCGCATGCCGCCAAGACCCGCCCGCTGTCGGCCGGCACAATTGTCGGTTCCGGCACCGTGGCCAACGAAGACACTGCGCTGGGTGCGTCGTGCTTTGCCGAGCAGCGCACCGTGGAAACCCTGCGCGACGGCAAGCCCAGCACGCCGTTCATGGCGTTCGGCGACCGGGTGCGGATCGAGATGCTGGACAAGGCGGGCCACAGCGTGTTCGGCGCGATCGAGCAGAGCATCGAGCAGCAGGCCGGTTGACGGCAGCCGGGCAAGCGGTCGAAACGGCATGGCAAACGGCGTGGCGGCGCAGGTACGAGCCGCTAAGGTGGGCGAATGACCGAAACGTTGCGGCTGTATTCCTACTGGCGATCGAGCGCGGCTTACCGCGTGCGAATCGGTCTGAACCTGAAGGGCCTGGCCTACGACATCGTGCCGGTGCACCTGCTGCACAACGGCGGCCAGCAACATGCCGAGACCTACCACCAGGTCAACCCGCAGGAGCTGGTGCCGGCGTTGCTGCATGGAAAGCGCCAGCTCACGCAATCACTGGCGATCCTGGAATATCTGGACGAAATCTGGCCCACGCCGCCGCTGTTGCCTGGCACCGCCCGCGAGCGCCAGCGGGTGCGGGCGCTGGCGCAGCTGGTCGCCTGCGATATCCACCCGCTCAACAATCTGCGGGTACTGCAGTATTTCGAACGCGAATGGAACCTGCCGGCGCCCGAGCGCGAGCAATGGGTCAAGCACTGGATCGTGGCGGGTTTCACCGCGATGGAGGCGATGCTGGCCGGGCATCCGTCGACCGGCGATTTCTGCGAGGGCGGGCAGCCCAGCCTGGCCGACTGCTGCCTGATTCCGCAGGTCTACAATGCGCGCCGCTTCGGCATCGACATGGCCGGGTTTCCCACCATCGAACGCATCGAGGCAGCGTGCCTGACGCTGCCGGCTTTCGATGCCGCGCGCCCCGAACAGCAGCCGGACGCGCCGTAACAAGCCTGCGGTTCAGTGCGCGCCGAACACGTCCGCATACGGGTCGTGATCACCGCTGGCACCCTCCGACAAGCGGAACTTCAGGGCCAGCCCGTCGCGCGAGTCGGCGGCCTTCAGCGCTTCCTCCATTTCGATCTTGCCTTCCTTGTAGAGACGGAACAGGCATTGGTCGAAGGTCTGCATGCCGTCCTGCAGCGACTCTTCCATCGCCATCTTGACCTCGTGCACCTGTCCGCGACGCAGCAGGTCGCGGATCATCGGGGTGTTGATCAGCACCTCGGTCGCCGGCATCCGGCGGCCATCCACGCCCAGCACCAGGCGCTGGCTGATCACCGCCTTCAGGTTCAGGGCGAGGTTCATCAGCACGTTCTTGTGCGCGCCTTCCGGGAAGAAGTTGAGCACGCGCTCGATGGTCTGGTCGGCGTTGTTGGAGTGCAGGGTGGCCAGGCAGATGTGGCCGGTCTCGGCAAACGCGATGGCCGCTTCCATCGTCTCGGCATCGCGGATTTCGCCGATCAGGATCACGTCCGGTGCTTCGCGCATCGCGTTCTTCAGGGCGGCGTGGAAACTGTGGGTGTCCAGCCCCACCTCGCGCTGGTTGACCACCGAGCGCTTGTGGCGGTGCAGGTATTCGATCGGATCTTCGATGGTGAGGATATGGCCGGGGCTGGTGCTGTTGCGGTGGTCGATCATCGACGCCAGCGTGGTGGACTTGCCGGAGCCGGTGGAACCGACGATCAGCACCAGCCCGCGCGCGGCCATGATGATGTCCTTGAGCACCGGCGGCAGTTGCAGTTCCTCGATGGTCGGGATGATGCTGCGGATGGTACGAACCACCATCCCCACTTCCCCGCGTTGCTGGAACACGTTGACGCGGAAGCGCCCGCTGCCGGGCATCGAGATCGCCATGTTCAGTTCTTTCTCGCGCTCGAATTCCGAGATCTGCCCGCTGTCCATCAACGAGTAGGCAATCGCCTTGCACTCGCCCGCCGTCAGCGCGGCATCGCTTGCCGGCTGCAACACGCCCTCCATCTTGATGCTGATCGGTGCGCCGGTGGACAGGAACATGTCCGAAGCATCCTTTTCCGCCATCAGCTTGAAGTAGTGGCTGATATCCATGTTGGTTCCCCGCGTTCACAGACGCGCCGTTGCAAGCCCGGCGCCAGATTCCCACAATGGTCGCGTCATCCACGAAAGATGCGACCCCCATGCGCCCAAGCTTCGCACAAATCCCGGCCGCCCTGTACCGCACCCGGTGTGTTCCGCTGGCGTGCACTGTCCTGCTGCTGGCAGCGTGCGCCAGCTTGCCGCCACCGACGGCGGAACTGGATGCCGCGCAGCAGGCACTGGCCCGTGCCGAGGCCGCCGATGCCGATCAATATGCAGCCGACGCGCTGGCCAGCGCGCGGGCCGGATTGCAGCGTGCACAGGCCGCGATGGCGCGTGGGCGCGCGGACGAGGCCCGCACGGCCGCGGTGGCCGCCAACGCCGACGCGGATCTGGCGCGGGTGCGCAGCGCCGCCGCACGAACCCGGGCCGACCTGCAGCAGCAGCGGCAGGAGGTCGCCGCCCTGCAGGCGCGCATGAAGCTGGAACCGGGCCCGGCCGGCGCGAATCCGCTCGACATCGGGTTGCCAGCCGGCACGCCGGAACAGCGCCTGCAGGCGCTGGAGGCCGACCCGCGGCTGAACCCGTTCGCCCAGTACGAACGTCTGCAGGCGCGGCAGGCGGTGGCGGCGCTGGCCACGGTGCCGCGTCGCAATCTGGCGCCGGCGATGATGCTGGCCGAACGTCGGGTCGGGATTGCCGAACAGGCGGCGCGGATCGAAGCGGCCAGGCGCGACATCGAGCAACTGGCCAACGAACGCAACGAATTGCGGGTGGAAGCCAGCCGCCGCGATGCCGACCGTGCCATGGCCGAAGCCGAACAGCTGCGGCTGCAGGCGCAGATCCAGGCCGAAGACGCCGCCCGTGCCCGCGCCCAGGCCGAGCAGGCGGATGCCGTGCTGGAGGGCGCCCAGACCGAACAGCAGGGCAAGGTGGATGCCGCCCGCGCGAAGGAAGCCGCACTGGCCCGCAAGGAGGCCGAACTGGTGGCCGGGGCCAAATTGCCGCCGGTCCGGCAGGACGCGCGCGGCGAGGTGTTCACCCTGGCCGGTGATGCCTTTGCCGCCGGGCAGGCCCAGCTGACCAAGCCCGCGCTGGCCAGCTTGAAGGCACTGGGGATTTATCTGACGGCGGTGCCAGGCGGCAGCGTGCAGGTACTGGGCTACAGCGACGATCAGGGCAAACCTGCGGCCAACCAGGCGCTGTCCGCGCGCCGTGCGCAGCAGGTGCGCGCCAGCCTGGTGGCGGCCGGCGTGGCGCGCAGCCAGGTCAGCGCGCAGGGCAGGGGCGCGGCCTCGCCGGTGGCCGACAATCGCACTGCCGCGGGCCGTGCGAAGAATCGACGGGTCGAGATCGTGGTTGCAAAAACGCAATGAAATCAATTAGTTAATCTATTCTTGGCGGAGCAAGACCGGCGCGGTCGAAATTTTCTGCAGGCACTTGCCAAGTCGCCAGCGCAGGCGTAGCGTCGACTCACCAGCGGGCTTGTTGCCACCCACCCGCTGGCCGGAGACCGGCCGATGCAGCACCCGTTCGACAACCCGGAGATCGCCGCCGCAAGCCAGTTGCGCGGCCGGGTTGGGCAAGCGGAAAAGCCCCCGGTTTTGGCTGCACCCCACCACCGCATCCCCCTTCACGCCCCGAGTCGCGCAGCGCCGGGGCGTTTTCGCATGTCCTCGGCCCGCAGCCAGCGGGCCAAGTGGCAGCAGGTCGCAACCGGCGCGTCGCCGGCTGCGCATGTCCCGGCAACCACGGGTTGCCATCCCCACGTGCCCGGGCCGCGGCCCGGCGCGATTCGTTGATGCAGGAGGTTTCCATGTTCGAAGGGCAATCGCAGGCTGAAATCGAAACGCTGATGAAGGCCAATTCCGAGTTCCGGCAGCTGCTGTACCGCCATCGCGAACTCGACCGTCAGGTCATGGATGCGGAGCTGGGGGTGTTGCCGCTGGACGACAACACGCTGGGCATGATGAAGCGCGAGAAACTTGTTGCGAAGCAACGTCTGTTGCAGATGTACGAACGCGCGAACTGAAGCGCGATCACGTGCGGCGGTGCGTCGGCACCGCCGCACTGGGCATGGCGGCATGCCACACGATGCCGCCGCCGCGGTGCCCGGGTGCTAATCTGCGTGTCAGAGCAGATCATCCCAATCAGGTAGCGCCATGATCCAACCCCCCTCCGCCGACGCCGCCCAGGCGCGGGTCGCACTGGTTCTGGACGTGCTGCAGGGCCGGGCCACCCTGGAGGCCGTGGCCGCGCGCGCAGGGCTGGCGCCTGCCGTGCTTGGCGGTTGGGTCGAGGCCGGCCGGCAAGGCCTCGAGCGCGCAGTACGGGCGCAGCCCGATGGCGAGAGCCGGCCGCCACGGGGCGACCTGCGGGATTTGATCCCGCGCCCGTTCGCCGCGCAGAACATGGTGCTGGTGGCCCCCCACGAACCCCTGAGCCTGGCGTGGGAACGCATGCAGGCGGGCGATGTGTCGCAGCTGCCGGTGATGGACGGCGAGCGCATCGTCGGCATGCTGGACGAATCCGACGTGCTGCTGCACGTTTATGGCGACGAAGCCCGTTTTGCCGACCCGGCAGCGGCGGCGATGGTGGCGCGGCTGGACAAGGTGAACGTGCAGGCCCCCATCGAAGCCCTGTTGCCGGTGTTCGACCGCGGCCACGTGGCGATCGTGATGGACGGCGAGCAGTTCCTCGGCCTGATCACCCGCATCGACCTGCTGGACTACCTGCGTCGGCGCGCGCGCTGAGGCCGCGGCGTTCAGTCGAACGCAATCCCGTAACGCTGGCGCAAGTCGCGCCGTTCGCGCCGCAGCAGCCAGCGCAGCAGGCGCAGGGTCAGGCTGCCGGGGGGCTGTGCGGGTTGTGCGCCGACGAAGACGGGGGCGTAATCGATGCCGTCCGGCGGTGGCGCAACACCCAGGAAGGCGCACACCTGCGCCACGCAGACCGCAGGTTGGCGCAGCAGATCGGCGCTGCGCAACAACAGGATCTGCGGCGCGGGAAAATGCGCATGCAGCACATCCAGTTGCCTGGCGTAGTCGCCGCGCGCGCGGTAGCTGTGGCGGCGCAGGTGCGCGTCTGCGGCCAGCGGCGCGCGATCCTGCCGCAGCCGCCAGCGTTCCAGCAACAGGGCCGGCCACAACGGCCAGCGCTCCCAGCCGCGTGCGCGCTCCATGCGGTACTGCGAGAGTGCGCGCTCGGCCGGTTCGCGCAGCAGCAGCACCCAGCGCATGGCCGGGTTGTAGCGGGCGACGCGGGCGATGGCCTGCGGCAGGAACACGGTGATCGGGGTGGCGTCGCCGTGCAGGGCATCCACGGCGATGTCATCGAAGTGCATTGCAAAGCGGGCGTCGATGGCTTGCACATCGCCGCTGTCATCGAAATCGGCGGCATCGAACACATGCGCCTCCTTGCCGCGCGGCAGGCGCAGCGCCGGGTGCGCGGACAGGTACTGCGCCAGCGCACTGGTGCCGCCTTTCTGCACGCCGCCGATCAGGAAGCGGATGCGCGGCTCAGGCGTCGGGCTGGGCATCGTCCGGCGGCGCCGTGATCTGGATGTCGGCCGGCAACGGGAACAGGCCGTTGAAACGTTCGATGGAATTGTCGATCACCTCGAACGACAGATCGGCCTCGTGCCGGCACAGCACGCGGCGGTGATGCTGGTGCAGGTCGGGCGCCTGCACCAGCCGGGCCCGGATGCGGTAGATGCCCTGTGCCAACTGCGCGCGGAAGCCCACCCGCAGCTGCAGCCGTGGCTGCCCGGTGGCACGCTCGGGCAGGCGGATGCGGCGGCCGCTGAGCGGCACGCCGTGCTCGTCGAGGATGTCCACGATGCAGGCCGCATCGCGCAGTGCCGGGTCCACCGCCAGCACGGCACAGACCACGAACGGGGCGTCGAAGCCCAGCGCCAGATGCTGCGCGCCGTCGGCGAAATGCAGGGCCAGCACGGCACCATCTTCACTGTGGAACCCTTCCGCGGTGCGGATGGGCGGCGGCTGCCCCAGTGCCTGCGCCTGGGTCTTGGCGTGCACCCGGAACAGGTATTCCTCGATCACGTCCTGCGGCGCGCCCAGCAGCACCATGTGCCCGGCTTCCAGCAGCAGCGCATGCTGGCAGAAGGTGCGCACGGCATTGAGGTCGTGGCCGACGAACAACAAGCTGGTGCCACGCGCCAGGATGTCCTGGATGCGGCTCATGGCCTTGGCCTGGAAGGCGGCATCGCCCACCGCCAAGGCCTCGTCCACGATCAGGACGTCGGGGTCGATGTGCACCTGCACCGAAAACGCCAGCCGCACCGCCATGCCGGAGCTGTAGGTTTTGACCGGTTGTTCGATGTAGTCGCCGATGTCGGCGAACGCGATGATCTCGCCCAGCAATGCGTCGATGCGGGCGGTAGAAAGCCCCAAAATTGCACCATTGATGTAGATGTTTTCGCGCCCGGTCAGCTCCGGGTTGAAGCCCGAGCCCAGCTCCAGCAGGGCGGCCACCCGGCCCCGGGTCTGCACGCTGCCCGAGGTCGCCGGCAATACCCCGGCGATGATTTGCAGCAGGGTGCTTTTGCCACTGCCGTTCAAGCCGATGATGCCCAGTGCCTGCCCGCGCTGCAGGGTGAAGCTGATGTCGTGCAAGGCCTCGTGCACATGCAAGCGGCGGCGCGCGGCGGCGTGCAGGCGTTGCGACAGACGCGGGGCGATGCCGGCCAATGCGCTTCCGGTACGGTGCAGGGCCGGCGCGATCAGGCGTTGCGCCGGGGACGCCCAGATGCGGAAGGTCTTGCTGACCGATTGCACCACGATGGCCGGTGCGGTGGGCGCGTGCTGTGGAACCGATGCCATGGACGCCGCTGTGGGTGAAAGCGGCATTGTAGCGGTTGGGGGGAAAGGTATTGCGGCAACAGCACCCCCATCCCAACCCTTCCCCCGTGAAGGGGGAAGGGCTTTGAGATCACCCAAAAAAACGGGCGGCCCGAAGGCCGCCCGTCAATACCACGGTTGAAACGTTGTACCCGATTACAGACCCGGGTTGCCGTCCGGCGTGGTCTGGCCGCCGCTCGGGCCGCCATCCGGGGCCTGGCCGCCGTTCGGGCCGCCCGGGGTGCCGGTGGAACCACCATTGCCGTGGAAGTCCGGGGTCCATTCCTGGTTGAAATCGGACGGACGCTGGCCCGGCTGCACGGAGAAGTTGCCTTCTTCGTAGTCACGCATGTACTGCTCGCCACGGGTGTCGCTGTCGGTGACGTTGGTCAGCACGTTCGGCAGCGAGCTGTTCACCAGGCTGGAAGCCACCAGGCCCGGGAACTCGGCGGTGACGACGGCGCGCCACTTGCCGGCACTCGGGGCACCCCAGGCGCCCACTGCGCCACCGGTACCATTTTCCAGGTCGGTGGAGTTCAGCTGCACCGAGGCACCGGCCGGCACCCACACGCGCACCTGCGAGGCACCGTGCATACCGTTGTTGTCGATGCCTTCCAGCGAGACGTAACCGTCGGTGGCGCTGCGGTTGGTCAGGCGGATGAAGCTGCGCTGGGTGGTGTTGCTGCCCGGGTTGATGGTGAAGATTTCCATCGTGGAGCCGTTGTAACGCAGCGGCAGCACGTCGCACACCTTGTTGGCGTGGTCATCGTTGAACGGCGGGGTAGCAATTGCACCGGTGCGGAAGAACGTGGTGTTGACGTGGTTCGGATGGTCGTCGATCACGCGGTTGGTGTTCTGGAACGCACACACGCGCAGACGGTTGGTGAACACGCCAGCCGCCAGGTTCAGGCCAGCATTGGCAGCGGTGTAGACGAAGCTGACCTGGTTGCCGGACACGGTGCCACCGGTGCCGCCATTGGTCAGGTTGACCAGGGTGCCGTTGGTGCAGTCGGTGCCACCGTACATCAGGTACACGCGGTCCCAGATGCCGGCGTCGTCGAAGGCATTCCAGTCATCGCCAGCGTTGCCGGTGATGGTGGTGGTGAACTGGTCGGTGGCCAGGAACACGAAGTTGCCGGCACCGGTGTTGTTGATGGTGACGTCACCCAGGTTGATGACCTGCGAGTTGTAGTTGTTCGGCGCCTGCACGGTGCCGCCCAAGGTATTGTCGGCAGCCGAACCCAGCTTGCCATCGAAGCTGAACAGCGACTTCGGCACCTGGTCTTCGTTCCAGTCGTCGGCCACGTCGATGTACTTGTCCACTTCCGAACGGG